>URTC01000001.1 GCA_900550765.1 uncultured Clostridia bacterium
ACATGTTCACCACTGACCGGCTGGTATTTTACGGCGGCGCCAGCTTTTTAAAGGGCGGACTGCAGTATGCAGATAAGCTGACCACGGTAAGCCCCACCTATCGGGAAGACACGCTGACGCCGGAATACGGCCGGCAGATGGAGGGCGTACTCGCTTGCCGCGCGAAGGATTACACCGGCATTTTAAACGGCCTTGATGAAGAAGATTATAATCCCGCAAACGACGGGCTGATTCCCTTTGCCTATTCCCGGCCTCAGGGAAAGGCAAAAAACAAAGCTGCGCTGCAGCGGGAGCTGGGCTTGAAGGAGGAAGATGTGCCGCTGATAGCATTAGTCTCCCGCCTTTATAACCAAAAAGGGCTTTCCCTGATCCGCGAAAAGCTGCATGAACTGTTGTTCTCTCAAAAATTTCAGCTGGCCGTACTGGGAACAGGCGAACCGGAATACGAACGCTTTTTTTCCGATATTGCCCGATGGTACAGCGGCCGCGCTGCGGTGCACATCGGCTATGACAACGCGCTGGCGCACCGTATTTACGCCGGATCCGATCTGTTTTTGATGCCCTCGCGGTTCGAGCCCTGCGGCCTTTCTCAGCTGATCGCCATGCGTTACGGTACTCTGCCGATTGTGCGGCGTACCGGCGGGCTGAACGATACGGTACGGGACATCGGCGACGGCGGCTGGGGGTTTTGCTTTAACGGATATGATGCCTGCCAGATGGCGGATGCTGTTTGCCGGGGGATTGCCTGCTACCGCGATGCCGCGGCTTGGAGCAGCGCACAGAAAAGAGCCATGGAGCAGGATTTTTCATGGAAAAAGAGTGCGGAAGAATATGAAAAAATTTATAAACAGCTTTGCGGAGGTGAGTTCTGATGGATAGACAAAACATTTTAGACGGGATTTCCCGAAAGCTGAAGGGACATTTCGGCACAAATGTAAAAAATGCCACGCGGCTTCAGCTGTATAAGGCGGTTTCCCTGCTGGCAAGGGATCAGATCATGGAGCATTGGATCGATACCAACCGGCGGATAGAGGAAAACAAAAGTAAGGTAGTCTATTATCTTTCCCTTGAATTTTTAATGGGCAAATTTTTGGGCGCCAACCTGTTGGCGTTAGGCGAATATGAAAATTACAAAAACGCATTAGCCTCTATCGGGATTGATTTGGGTGATCTGGAAGAAGTGGAACAGGACGCCGGCTTGGGCAACGGCGGGTTAGGACGGCTGGCCGCCTGCTTTCTGGATTCGCTCTCCGCGCTTTCCCTGCCGGCAGTGGGCTGCGGCATCCGATACGATTACGGTCTTTTCCGCCAAAAGATCGTGGACGGCATGCAGATTGAAATGCCGGATAACTGGCTTGCTGACGGCTGCGCATGGGAAATTGCCCACAATGAAGAAAAATACGAGATTCTCTTTAACGGCAAGGTAATCGAATACTATGATGAATACGGCAACATGCGCCACCGCCAGGAGGAATGTCATAAAGTTCTGGCTGTACCGTATGATATTCCCGTGTGCGGAGGACGGGACGGTATCGTCAATACCCTGCGGATATGGAGCGCCCGCTCGCCGGTGTATTTTGACATGAGCTATTTCGGCCAGGGCGATTATATCCGCGCCGGACAGGAAAAAGAGCTGGCCGAAACGATCTCGCGCGTGCTCTATCCCAACGATTCCCACAACGCCGGCAAAAGTCTCCGTCTCCGTCAGCAGTACTTCTTTACTTCCGCTACACTGCAATATATGCTTGACCGGCATAAAAAACGGGGTCTCAGCGTGCATGAGCTTCCCAAATATGCGGCAATCCAGATCAACGATACGCATCCCTCCATTGCGAGTGCCGAGCTGATGCGTCTTCTGGTGGACCGAGAGCTGCTGCCCTGGGAGGAAGCCTGGGACATCTGCCAAAAAGTATTTTCTTATACCAATCATACAATTATGTGGGAAGCATTGGAGCGCTGGCCCGCGTATCTGATGCAGAATCTGCTGCCGAGAATTTTTATGATTCTTCAGGAAATCGACCGCCGCTTCCGTTTGGAAGCCGAGCGCGTCTATCCGGGGGAGGAGGGACGCATCAACGATATGGCGCCGCTGGCCTACGGGCAGGTGAACATGGCCAACCTTTGCCTGGTCTGCTGCCACAAGGTGAACGGCGTATCTGCCCTGCATACCGAAATTCTGCGCAAAAGCCTTTTTAAAAAATTTGTTCCCCTGCGGCACGATCAGCTTATTAACGTTACCAACGGCGTTACACCCCGCAGATGGCTGCTTCAGGCCAATCCGGCGCTTTCCTCTTTGATATCCCGTACTCTTGGCACAGAGGAATGGGTGCGGCAGCTCTCTCTTTTAGCCGGACTGGAGTCCTTTGCCAAGGATGCGGCTTTCCGGCAGGAATTCATGGGCATTAAACGGCAAAACAAGCAGCGTTTGGCGGAATATATTCTAAAGCATAACTCAATTGAGGTAAATCCCGATTCTATTTTTGATATTCAGGTAAAACGGCTGCATGAATATAAACGGCAAATGCTGAATGTACTGAAAATTCTTTATCTGTATTTTGATATCAAGGAAAACCATACTCCCCACAGGCCGGCCACCTTTATTTTCGGGGCCAAAGCCTCTCCGGGGTATGTACGCGCCAAACAGGTGATCACGCTGATCCATTCCGTAGCGCAGCTGGTGAACAATGATCCCGAGGTAAACGGTATTCTTCGGGTAGTGTTTATTGAAAATTACTGCGTTTCCAATGCCCAGCTTTTAATGCCCGCCGCGGATATCAGTGAGCAGATCTCCATGGCCGGCAAGGAGGCTTCCGGTACAGGCAATATGAAGTGCATGATGAACGGTGCGCTCACCCTTGGTACGCTGGACGGAGCCAATGTGGAAATGCATACTATTTTAGGGGATGAAAATATCTTTATCTTCGGCCTGAAGGCAGAAGAGGCCGAAAGTCTTTCTACCCCGGGAACCTACCGTCCCATGGACTATTATGAGCAAAACGCGATGCTGCACCGGGTGATTGACTCCCTGGCCGACGGCACGCTCAAGGGCGATGTGGCCAGCATTAAGAAGTATCTGTTAGACGGTGACGGCGGAACGGCGGATCCATATCTGTGCCTGGCGGACTTTGCACCGTATATTCAGGCCTACGAAAGGTTAGAACAGCTCTATGCCGACCGTGACGCCTGGGCAGAAAAAGCGATTATGAACACCGCGCGGTCATATTTCTTCTCCAGTGACCGCAGCATTGAGGAGTATAACAGGGAGATATGGAAGCTTTCAAGGGTATAATCTTTGATTCGCACAGTGCGGTGTTCCGCTGTCCGCAGGGAGCAATAACGTGCGGAGAAACGCTGAGACTGTCGGTTTTTGTCAGTGCGGCGCTCAAGCCTGCGCGTGTAACGCTCCGGCTTTGGGAAAACGAAGCCGAGCGATTGCTTCCCATGGAAAAGCAGCGTTTTTTCACACACACCCCTTACGGTGATTTTCTGCAGGAATTTTCCCTGAATGTTTCATGTGAAACAATCGGTCTGCTGTGGTATCAGTTTTGGGTCGATACCTCCGAAGGCAGACTGTACTGCGGAAATTCCGAGGATATGCTCGGGGGGCCGTGCACGGTGCGCACAGAGCCGGATTACCGGTACAGCTATCGGATAAACGTAGCCGCAGCAGATTTTTCCGTTCCCGAATGGGCGCAGGGGGCAATTATGTATCAAATTTTCCCCGACCGTTTTTTCCGGGCACAGGGAGCGGGGGATTGTAAAGGCAAACGGCTGCATCACCGCTGGAGCGAAGCGCCGGACTATCTTCCCGATCCCGAAAAGGGCTATTATCCTGCTGATGATTTTTTCGGCGGTAATCTGAAGGGAATTCAGGAGAAGCTGCCGTATTTAAAAAGTCTTCACGTACAAGTACTCTATTTAAACCCGATTTTTCAGGCATACTCCAACCACCGCTATGATACCGGCGATTATGAGCTCGTTGACCCGCTGCTGGGCACGCGGCAGGATTTTGAGGAACTGTGCGCCGCCGCAGAAGAACAGGGGATCCGCGTGATTTTAGACGGCGTATTCTCGCATACAGGCAGCAACAGCCGGTATTTTAACCGGGAAGGGCAATATGCGTCGGTGGGCGCGTATCAATCCAAGGCTTCCCCTTATTATTCCTGGTACCGTTTTGAAGAATTTCCCAATCAGTATGATTGCTGGTGGGGCGTTTGGTCCTTGCCCTGCGTACAGGAGATGACGCCTTCCTATTCGGAATATATCCTTTCCTCCCCAAACAGCATCGTCAAACGCTGGCTGAAAAGCGGCGCGTCCGGCTGGCGGCTGGATGTGGCCGACGAACTGCCGGATGAATTCCTTGCGCTCCTGCGCCGCTGCGTTAAAGAGGAAAAAAGCGACGCGCTGATTCTGGGCGAAGTCTGGGAAGACGCGGCCAATAAAATCAGTTACGGCAAACAGCGGGAATTTTTATTCGGCCGCTGCTTGGACAGCGTAATGAATTATCCGCTTCGGGAGGCGATTATCGGCTTTCTGACCCATATGTTCAGCGCGGAGGAATTCTGCCGCCGCGTGCTCTCCTTACGGGAAAACTATCCGGTACAAACCTTTTACAGTTTAATGAACTTTCTCTCTACCCACGATGTAGAACGCATCACCACACGTCTTGCAGGGGATACGGCAGCACTTTCGCGGGAAGAAAGGGCACGCTATCGGATAGACGGTGACGCGCTGATACGGGCAAAAGCGCTGCACAAGCTGGCGGCGCTGATTCTCTATGCGCTGCCCGGCATGCCCTGCCTCTATTACGGGGACGAAGCCGGTATGCAAGGCTGTACCGATCCCTTTAACCGCGGGACCTATCCATGGGGAAAAGAGGATGCCGAGCTGTTGGCTTGGTACCGCGCACTGGGAGAAATGCGGGACGAAACGTTCCGCAAAGGCGGCTTGCAGCTGGAAGCCGCAGGGCCGCTTTTGAGCATTCGCCGGGAGTACGCCTGTGCTTTCCGTTATGTGTTAATCAATCCCACCGACGATTGTATTGAAACCATGCTGGACACCTCCTATTTTAAGGACGAACCGAAGCTGCTTCTTGATACGGGCGGCGGAACCCAGCTGACAGTTCGTGAAAACGGCTGCTATCTGCTGCTGCCTCCCTTCGGCGGCGCGGTATTCGGGGAATGTTTCACATGAAACAATCTCCAACAAAAAAAGTATAGAGTGCGGAGCTAAATCCGTTCTATAAAAAAGTTTCACGTGAAACAAAAAAGGAGAGATCTTATGGCAAACGAAATCATTCAGGGAATGGGCTTTCATCACATCGGCTTAAAAGCCGCTGATTTTCAAAAATCAGTGGCCTTCTATAAGGCGCTTGGCCTAAAGGAAGTCGTCGGCTGGGGAGAAGGCGAAAAAGAAATTTTAATGTTGGACCTCGGCGACGGCGGAAGAATCGAGCTTTTTGCCAGCGGGGGAGACGAGTTCAGTGAAAACGGCAAGTGGATCCATTTTGCCGTAGGCGTAGAGGATGTACAAAAAGCCTATGACACCGCCGTCGCCGCCGGCGCAGTTTCGCATATTGCGCCTAAAATTATGGAGCTGGATTCCCGGCCCTATCCGATGGCCATTCAGGTAGCTTTTGTCAAAGGGCCGGACGGGGAACAGATTGAATTTTTTAAACAGGTGAAATAAAAGCAAAAGGCGCCGCTGTCCTTCAAGGGCAGCGGCGCTTTTTTATCAACAAAACCCAAAAGAAAAAATCTCAGCAATAAAAAGAGAAAAGGTGTTTCTCCTTGAGGAAGAAGGCGGCATGGTCAGTCTGTTCCGGCGGCCAAAAGCCTGATGCAGATTAGTTCAGGACGATTGTTGACCCGGATTGGCAGCAGACGGTTTCCCAAACCGCGGCTGATCACCATCTGCGTGCGGCCCGTTCGGTGCAGCCCCGCAGTATAGCGGGGAAAGAGACCTTGATTGGGGGCAATCAGCCCCCGGCCGCGGGGGAGGCGGATCTGTCCGCCGTGCGCATGGCCGCAAAGCACTACGTCAACGCCAAAAGCGGCGTATACTTTTATCAGATCCGGCCGGTGAGAAAGCAGAATGGTAAAAAAGTCATAATCCAGCTGGATCGATTTTAAGTTTTCACTCATAACCGCTGCGGTTTTGCGGTAAGGTGTATAAGAGGGATCGTCTGCGCCCGCAAGCAGGATTGTACTGTTCTTGCGCGTAAGCTTTACATAGGTGTTGCGGAGAATGTGCGCACCGCAGGCGGCCATTTCCTTTTCCAAGCGCGGATATCCGGCGGTATGCGCCTCGTGGTTTCCGGTAGCATAAAAGACCGGTGCGATCTCCGCCGCGCCGCGGATCAGCGTCAGGGCATGAAAATATTTTTCAGAATCGATCAGATCCCCGGTTACTACGATGACATCGGGCTGCTGGCGCAGAATTTCTTCTAAAAGCGGTTTTTGCCCGTCGCCGAAGCTTCCGTTATGAAGATCGGAAAGATGCACCAGTGTAAAGCCGTCGAATGCCTTGGGCAAACGGGGACTTTTAACAGTAATACAGGTGGTTTCAAACGAGAGTTTTTTCATAGCAACACCTTTTTTATATAAGAAAGCATTTTTTTAAGTCTTCCGCAAAAACATCCGGTTTATTCGCTTACTTGCCTGCAGAAGCAAAATGCTTCCCGCTGCATCGGCAGGAAAGCGCTGCGTGTTCTGTGTTTTTGGAGGAACAGCGGAATGGTATTCTATGCACAGGCAGCCGTTTTTACCGGCGTGCCCGGCGGCGATATTCCAAAGGAGAAACGCCCATGCAGCGTTTAAAGGTCTCAGAAAACCAGGCAGTGCCGGTAAAACCGCAGGCATCGGCGATATCGCTTACGCTCATATCGGAGGAAAGCAGCAGTGTGCAGGCTAGGCGAATCTTTTTTTGGGTAATATAGCTGTGCAGTGTTTTTCCAAACTGCGTGCAGAAGAGCTGATTCAGGTAATACGGATGATAGCCGAATTTTGCCGCAATGGCGGCGTTGGAGGGTCTTTTTAAAAAGTTTCGGTCTAAAAAGCTTTTTACCTCATCTAAAATTCGAGGATATTTTTTTTCCGAGACGCGGTGCAGTGCGGCTGCCTGCAACAGGATATATTTCATTTCGGCGGAGGCCAATTCCGTAAAAAGAGGAGGTTCTTCTGCAAGCAGCATGCATATGCCGCGCAGTCTTTCTTCTAAAAAAGCGGCATTTTTTATCAAAAGCGGCCGATCGAACGGTGCTATGCGCAGGGGGGAAAGCAGACGGTCCGGCAGAAAGCTTTCTGCCGGCTGAGGCGGCTGCGGAGCCGCCCCCAAAAAAGAAAGATCTAAGTCAAAGTTGAACAGCAGCACCGGATACTCGCCCTCGCAGCCATCCAGACGATAACGGACCGCCGGGGGCAGGAACAGCATGTCCCCGGGCGATACGGCATAGGAGATACCGTCCGCAGAGACGGCAAAGGCTTTTTCGGCGCAATAGAACAGCCGGTGGTCATAAGCAAGAACCTCCCGGGGATAGGTGTGCAGGCGTGCGGCCATAGCAAAACGGACACAGGGGCAGAGCTTTTGAAATTCCATAGGATAAAACCTTTGTTTTGTTATAATTTTTATTCGTCTTCTTTTTTGATTATAACAAATTTTAACGGTAAAATCAAGAATGGAAAGTTAAAGCATAAAAAAGAGATCTTTGTTTAATAAAACAGAAAAGAGGAAAAGAATAGTTTTTGCGGTGCTTGGGTGGGTTGAGAGCGCCGGAATTTTAAAACCGCAAGATTTGTCTTAAAAATATATAGATTCGTCTTGATATAGAAAAAAATTTCCTTTATACTATAAAATGAGAACAGAAAAAGGAGCGCTTGCTATGGAAAAAAGATTTGCGCTGCAGCTGTATTCCCTCCGGGACGAGACGGCTAAGGATGCGGCTGCAGTATTGAAACAGGTTGCGGCAATGGGCTTTCAAAGCATTGAATTTGCCGGATACTACGGCATAGGCGGAAGAGAAATGAAAATGCTGCTGGAGGATCTGGGCTTAACGGCTGTTTCTTCCCACGTAGGCTATGCCCGCTTTACCGATCATTTTAAAGAAGAAGTGGAATTTAACCACGCAGTAGGCAACCGGCACATTGTTCTGCCGTATTACGGAATCCAAAATACCGAGGATGCCAAAAGAGCCGTAGAGGATATCGGCAAAATGCGGGAAGCCTTTATCCGTGAGGGCTTTGAGTTCGGTTACCACAATCACGCCTTTGAGTTTGTGCCCCTGGATGAGAACGGTACCTGCGGTATGGATTACATCACCTCGGTTCAGGATCTGAAGCTGCAGCCGGATGTGTTTTGGATCAAGACCGCCGGTATCGATCCGATAGCGTTTATCGAGCAGAATACCGGGCGTTTGCTTTCTATTCATATGAAAGAGTACGGCAACGACGGCAAAAATGCCGAATTCGGCTGTGGTATTCTGCCCTGGCGCGAAATTATGCAGGCTGCCGAAGCGCGCGGAACTTCCATCGGCATTTTGGAGCAGGAGGAATATTCCTGCCCGCCGCTGGAGAGCGTTGCAATCGGCGCGAAAAATATAGAAAAAATTTTTAACTGACAGGAGGTCTTTTTATGAAACTTGGTGTTTTAACTGTTCCGCTGTATGACAGAAGCCTGGAGGAGGCTCTTGCCTGGCTGCATGCGCGCGGCGTGCAGATGGTAGAGATCGGCAACGGGGGGTTCCCCGGCAATACCCACGTAAACCCGGACAATTATTTGGGCAAGCCCGAAAAGATTGAAGAACTCAAGGCTCTTTTAAAAAAATATGAACTTGAAATTTCCGCGCTTTCCTGCCATGGCAACTGTGTACACCCGAACCCGGAGGTGGCCGCGAAGTTCCAAAGCGATTTTGAAAAAACCGTGCAGATGGCCCAGCTTTTAGGTGTGGATACCGTCGTTACGTTCTCCGGCTGCCCGGGCGGATCCCCGGAGGATAAAGTTCCCAACTGGGTAACCTGCTCCTGGCCGCCGGATTTTACGGATATTTTGGAATATCAGTGGAACGAGGTGCTGATTCCTTACTGGAAAGAGGCCGTTGCTTTTGCCAATGCGCACGGGGTTAAAAAAATTGCCCTCGAGATGCACCCGGGCTTTTGCGTGTATAATACCGCTTCGCTGCTGCGCCTGCGGGAGGCCGTGGGCGATACCATCGGCGCGAACTTTGACCCCAGCCACTTAATTTGGCAGGGTATGGACCCGGCAGAGGCTGTGCGGATGCTGGGCGGCAAGGCCATCCACCACGTACATGCGAAGGATACCTATCTGGATACGGCCAATATCCGCAAAACGGGCGTGCTTTCCACCGGCCATTACAGTGACGTGCTCAACCGCCCCTGGACGTTCCGCACCGTGGGCTACGGTCTGGATACGGCCAAGTGGAAGGAATTTGTAAGCATGCTGCGGATGGTGGGCTATGACGGCGTGCTTTCCATTGAGCATGAGGATATGTTCATGAGCGTGGAAGAAGGCCTGGAAAAAGCCATTGCGTTTTTAAAGGATATCATGAGCACGCAGCCCATGGGCGAAATGTGGTGGGCGTAAACGCTTAAAATTGTATCGGGAAAGAGCTGAGAATTTTTTTCAGCTCTTTTTTGGTATTGCTATTTTTCGGCGTTTTCTTTATAATAAGAATATATTTGCCTGATTTTGACGAATGAGGAAAGGACGGTAGGCACTTGAAGCAAAAAGAGTATGTAGTAGACGCGATGAAAAGGAACGGCGGGTATGCGACGCTTCGGCAGCTGAACGCTTTGGTGGATGTTTCTTCGTGGGGGACGAAAACGCCGGAGGCCACAATTCGGCGGATCGTACAGACCTATGATGAATTTTTTAGAATTCAGCCGGGGCTATGGGCGTTAAAGGCAGAAGAAAAAGCGGTGCTGCGGAAATTTAAGATTGTACCGGAAAGTGAAGAAAGCAAGGATACGTTTACCCATTCGTATTTTCAGGGCATTCTTGTTGAAATCGGAAACAGGCGGGGCTGCACTACCTATATCCCGCCGCAGGATAAAAACAAGTTGTTTTTGGAAAATAAGCTTTTTGAAATAGCTACGGTAGAAAAAATTTACAATTTTACGTATGCCGAAATTATAAAAAGAGCCAAAACGGTGGATGTTATTTGGTTTAACGAAAGAAAAATGCCCCGGGCATTTTATGAGGTGGAGCATACCACCGATATGAAAAATTCACTCAATAAATTTTATGAACTGCAGGATTTTAAAGCGGAATTTTATATCGTTGCCGATAAAAAAAGAAGAAAATATTTTGATGATGCGATAAGCGCTTCGATATATGCCCCCATTCGGTCAATTGTGCGCTTTGTGGATTATGACGCCTTAGTGGAACAGTATAATGGGGAGAAGCAAATAAAAAAGATCATATGATGCCTTCTTTTTTTGTTGCGGCGAAGATTTAAAAAATAACAATTCGTTTTTGCAGGAGGAACTCATGACGCGTGTAAAAAAAGGATTGCTTTTGGGCTTTTTAGCGGAGATATTGCTTGTGACGCTGGTGTTTCTTCTGTATTTTTACGGCGTCGTTTTGCTGAACAATCCTTCCCGGGAGGTCTATCCCGTGCGGGGGGTGGATGTTTCGGCGCATCAGGGTGTGATCGATTGGGAAGTTTTAAGCGAGCAGGGAATCGAATTTGCCTTTATCAAGGCTACCGAAGGCGCGACGTTTGCAGACGAGCGCTTTGCCTATAATTATGCGGAGGCAGCCCGATGCGGCCTGCGCGTAGGGGCGTATCACTTTTTTCGCTATGACCGTACCGGCGCCGAGCAGGCAGAAAATTTCATCAGCCGGGTAGAAAAAACGGAGAATATGCTGCCGCCGGTGATCGATGTGGAGTTTTATGGAGAAACGGAAAAAAATCCGCCTGCACAGGCACAGGTGCGGTCGGAGCTGGATCGCATGGTGCAGCTTCTGCGCGAATTTTATGGGATGGATCCGATCCTCTATGCCACTGAGCGTTCCTATCGGCTGTATATTGCCGGCGCGTATGAAAACTGCGATATCTGGATCCGCAATGTCGTATCCAAACCGCGATTAAACGATGGCCGTACCTGGACGTTCTGGCAGTTTACCAACCGCCGGCGCCTGCCGGGGTACGAGGGGCGGACGCCCTACATCGATGAAAACGTGTTCTGCGGCAGCCGCGAGCAATTCCTGCAGTATGCACGGGAATAATTCTGCCTGCCTGCACGGATTCCGAGAGCTTGCGGAGTATTGCAGATTGTTGCAGGCATTCCTGCTGCTTTGCACAAGATTTACAATGGAAAAAATTTTTTGCTTATGATACAATACAGGCGAAAACAAAAAAAGAGGAGAGAAAAAATGAAAAGAATCATTTCTCTGCTGCTTTCTGCGGCAGTGGCATGCAGTATCCTGTCGTACTCCCTTGGCGTGTCGGCGGATTCGCCGAATCTTTTAGAAAACGGATCCTTTGAAGACGGCATCGGAACGTTTACCAAAAGCGGGAATTGCATTCTGGAAGAGAGCGAGGAATCTCAGGACGGCGACGGCCGCAGTGCGCTGGTTTCCGCGCGGGAACAGAATCATAGCTCGGTTTCCTTTCAGGCGGCGGATATCGTGCAGCAGCAGGGAAGCGGAGAATATACGTTCAGCGGCTGGGTGAAGCTGGCCGAGGCTGACGCTCCGAACATAAAGCTGGCCGCTACGTATCAATTGTCCTGGGGCAATAAAAATGAGACCCGTAAATGGCCCATGGGAACAAAAACAGAGCTTTCCTATGACGATTGGATGTATTTGGAGGTAAAAACAGAGATCGCCGCTGAAAAGGACGGCGATCCTATCAGCGAGGTAAAGCTGTATTTTGTTCAGGATGCGTTTGACGCCAGTCAGGCGCCGGATCTGCTGTTTGACAATCTTTCCTTTATCAAGCACGGCGAATATGTGGAAATAACCCCCGCGCCGGAGGTGGAAGTTCCGACTTCTAAGGATGTGCAGAGCGTCAAGGGGTTTGAGACCACGCAGATCGGCGCGATCCGCTGGGACGCTTATTTTGAAACCGGCAGCAGTCCTACTGCGGTATCTGATCAGGTGGCGGCCTGCTTAAGTCCCGCCAAATATCATTGGACGGCGCCGTTTTTTGCGCAGGTTGCCTCCGACGGCAAAGTGAGCTTTCCCAAGGAGACTCTTGCGCTTTGGGAGGAAGAGGCGCAGTATGCCATTGATGCGGGCATCGATTATTTTGCTTATCTGTGGTATGATTCTAACGATCCAATGAGCTATGCCCGGAAATTTCATACCCAGAGCGAGCTTCGGGATACAATCAAGATGACCGGAATTTTAGAGTCACTCAACCGTTCGGCCGCCACCTTTGAAGAGCTGTTTGCCGCCATGAAGGAGGACTATTGGCTGTATATGGACGGAATGCCCGTAATTTATGTGTATGAAGCAAACCAAAAAGATCAATCCTTTGTGGAGCAGCTGCGAAAGATGGCGGCGCAGGCGGGGATTGCGGAGCCCTTGTATATCATCGGTATGGGGTACGGCGATGCCGCTGCTGCAATACTGGGCGCTAATAATGATTTTGATGCCGCAAGCTTTTACAGTACAGGTGCCGTTGAGATAGGCTCTTCTTATGCTGAACTCTGCCAGAAAAGCCTGGAAAATCACAACAAAGTATTGCCGGCCGGCGCAGCTATGCCGCTGGTGCCCTGCGCTACGATGGGACGGGATACGCGCGCCCGCATTGAAACCGGCGTTTCCTGGTGCGAAAATACGCGGGGTGGTCCGGATAACCTGCAGTACGGCGGAAAATTTGCCTATACCGGCACCCCTGAGGAGATCGGTACTCAACTGCTGGATATGCTTAACTATACCAAGCGCAACAGGGAAAATACGAAGTGTAATACGGTGCTTCTGTATGCTTGGAACGAGCATGACGAAGGCGGATGGATTTGTCCGACGCTGGCCTGTGACGACGAGGGCAATGTCCTTTACAATGAGGACGGTACGGCAAAACGGAACACCGCGCACATTGACGCGGTGAAAAAAGCAATCGCTTCCTACCGCTCCCAGGAGGCCAATGCCGGAGTATATACTGATTTAGAGGGCAATATCGTTGAGGGAACGCCTCCGGATACGAACGTCCCGAATAGCAGCGCACCTGTTTCTTCGCCGGATATGGATAAAAATGATTCTTCCGGCGGCAGCATATGGCTTTATATCGGGATCGGCGCAGCTGTTATCGTTGTTGCCGCCGTCGTTGCTGTTGTAGGGATCCGGCAATAAAAGAGCAAGAATGCGCCGGAGGAAAAATAGAGCTTAGAACGAAGAAAAGAGAGCGGTTCGAAGAGGGACGCTCTCTTTTTGGCATTTTCCGCTTCAACGGCAGGCGCTCTGTTCCGGAGTGCGGGCCTTTGCTTTGTTTGACGGCCCCCGCAGATACCGGCGCTTGGAATGCCCTATGGAGCTTCTGTGATTTTTAAAAACTTTTATTTGCATTTCTTTCCATAGCATGCTATAATTATTTTGTATTCTATTTTTTAAGGAGATGGTTGCACTGGATCCGCTTCCCCGAAGTTGTCCGCTTTGCGGATGTTTCTTACTGCCTGCAGGCTGTATGGCCGCAGGCGCTGCCTTAGAGCATAGAAGCTCTCTTCCCGTTTCGCCGCTTTTCCGGCTGTACCTACGGTGCTGAGCTGCCGGCATTGGCGTTATAAGATGAAGGAGGGTTTTTTATGTCTGACATAGGCAAACAAATTGTTTTACAGATTTTTTTAATTTTACTCAATGCTTTTTTTGCTGCTACGGAGATCGCCGTGATTTCTCTAAATGCCACCAAGCTGAAAGCGCGCGTGGAGGACGGCGATAAAAAGGCGGTAAAAATGCTGAAAATGGTGGAGGAGCCTACGGGCTTCCTCTCTACGATACAGATTGGTATCACGCTGGCGGGATTTTTAGGCTCGGCGTTTGCGGCGGATAATTTTTCGGATCTTTTGGTCAATTGGCTGGTAAACACCTGCCATATTACGTTTCTTTCGCCTGCCGCGCTCAACAGTATCTCTGTTGTTGTCATTACGCTGATCCTTTCGTATTTCACCCTGGTGCTGGGAGAGCTTGTGCCCAAGCGGATCGCCATGCGCCGTTCGGAAAAGCTGGCAAGCGCTTTCTGTGGTGTTATTACGTTCCTGTCAAAGGTTTTAAAGCCGGTCATTTGGTTTTTAACGGTCTCCACCAATGGCGTGCTGCGCCTGTTCGGCATCGATCCGCATGAAGCGGATGAGGCTGTTTCGCAGGAGGATATCGTGATGATGCTCGATGCCGGTGCAGAAGAGGGAACAATTCGCCCTCAGGAGATTGAATATATTAAAAACGTATTCGCGCTGGATCATCTCGACGCGTCGGATGTAATGACGCCCCGCAATTCTATTGAGCTGATCGCCGATGACGCTGAAGAGGCTGAAATTTTAAACAGCATTGAAAGCAGCGGATATTCCCGATTGCCTGTCTACAGCGAAACGGTCGATAACATTATCGGTGTACTGCATACGCGGGAATATCTTTTAAAGAGAAATACGCCCGGCTTTACGCTGGAGCAGGCGGTGCTGCCTGTAAGTTTTGTGCCTGAAAGCATCCATCTGGACGCACTTTTTAAAGATATGCAGATGGATCATACTCATATGGTTATCGTTGTGGACGAATACGGCGGCACGGCCGGGCTGGTAACGATGGAGGATATTTTAGAAGAACTCGTCGGCGAGATCTGGGACGAACAGGATGAAGAGATCGAAAATTTTGAAAAGACGGGGGAAAACACCTATAAAATTCTGTGCAGTACGCCGATCGATGAATTTTTCGTTTTCTTTGGCTTAGAAGACGAGGAATGTGATTCTTCTACGGTTAACGGCTGGATTCTGGAGCAGATGGGAAAGATCCCCGACGAAAAGAGTTCTTTTGAATATAAAAATTTGAAAATCACCGTTACCAAGGCGGACGAACAGCGTACACAGGAGATCAGAGTAACGGTAAAGCACGTAAAAACAGAAGAAACGGAAGATAAGGGAATATAAAAAAACGTAAGGCTGAAAATGCCGGCTGTTTTGCTGCCTTGGCTGCCTTCCCGGCCGCCTGTGCACAAAAAACGGTTGTGGGTTATTTAAAGTCTTCCTCGTGTATTTCTTCTTTTTCTTCCGGTACAGTGTCGGCTTCGGCAGAGCGGCAGCGCACCGCTTTTAAAATGCGCAGGTACTGCTTGCGTTTTGCCTCCAGGTTGTAAATTGCAAAATCGATATCTTCTTTAGTAACGGCATTGTTGAATATGTGTATGGCCTGCTGCCAGCTTTTATATGCCTGCTCCACCTGGCGGGCACAGCGATCTTTATTATTTTCCATAAAAATCCCTCCGCTAAAAGAGTATGAGCGGAGGGGGGATTTTATTCTTCTCTTTTATATAGACGGCGGTTGTTCAGCAGCCACTGCTTTTCGGAAAAGCCGCCCGGCTGCACGTCGGCCAGAGCTTTTTGAAAATCAAACATCCGGGCGTCGATCATATCCAGATAATGCAGCATTTCCGCTTCAGGGAACATGGGCCGCCGGATCGCGCCGAACTCCGGCTCATAATGATGGGAAATGAGCATATGCTGCAAAAGTACCGTTGTTTGTTCCCGGGCGCCTACGGCCTTTGCCGCTTCGGCAATGATCAGCGGTCCCTGCACGATGTGCCCCAGAAGCAGTCCGTTTCTTGTATAATCGCTTACCAGGCCCAGATCCGAGGCCGCCATTTCATCCGTTTTTTCAATATCATGCAAAATTACGCCTGCGTAGAGCCAGTCCGGGTCCAGTTGGGTATAGATTCCGCACATCGCCTCAGCCGCGGCCAGCATGGTGGTGGTATGATACAAAAGACCGCAGCGCACTGAGTGATGGTTGGCCTGTGCGGCCGGATAGTACAGCAGTTTATCTTTCACCTGCTCCACCACGTAGGTTACAATGCCGCGGATATCCTCCTGCCGGATGCGCGCGATGTATTCCTGCAGCACGGCAAACATCTCTTCGCCGCTTTTAGGAGCTGAGGGAACAAAGTCATTAATGGAAACGGGGTCGCTCTCGGCCGCCGGGCGGATTTTTTCTATTTTCAGCTGCAGCGCATTCATCCATGCCACCACCAGGCCGCGGACCTTTACCAGCATATTTGTTCCGTAGCTGGCAAACTGTGTTTCGTTGTAATTCCATATCTTGGCGTTCATTTCTCCGTGGGCATCGGCGATCGTCAGGTCAACAAAATTTTTTCCGGTCTGGCCGGTTTTTACCTGAAAGGTTTTTATAAGCACAAACCCCTCAAAACTTTCGTTTACGGCAAGCTCGCTTAATTTTTTCTGTTCCATACATCCTCCTAAAGCAATTGCTGTTATAATTGTAGCATAAACAGGAAAAAATAGAAAGTAAATAATGAAAAAGGAGCGGTACGATGAAAAAAAAGAAGAAAAATATGTGGCATGACGGAAATATCCCGTCCGATGTGGAGGGAAGCTATACGGGAATCAGTGAGACCGGCGGCCCGCCCGTGCAGGATGCTGACGATCTGTAACAAATTTTTAAATCTTTTTGCAAAATTCACCATCCGCCGAACGACATTTTGTTTAAGCGCACCGCGCTATAATGATCAAAAAACCGTAGTGGATGGTGAATGTATGAAACAGTGGATCAAGCCCGGGCTGATGTTTTTGTGCGGCTTATTGGCAGCCCGGTGCAGCTTTTTGCAGGGAGTGTATCCCTTTGGGGGTGCGCTGCTGTGCGTGATGTATGAAAGCCGCTGGTTCTCCTCTCTTTTTTTGGGCGCCGCTATCGGCGCTGTTTCTACCGGGGCGACGGCCGGCGGTATGCTGCTGGCTCTTTTACCGCTGGTTTTGCTTTTGCCCCTGCTTTTGCTTTTTAAACGGAAAAACGTGCAGGCATTGCTGTGGCGGCAGCTTGCAGCACTGCTGGCATATGCGGTGCCTGCCCTGATCCTGCCAATTGATTTTTATGAACGCGTATTCCAGATTTTTTCCGGCCTGCTGGCGGTATGTCTGATTCCGCTGCTCAAACGCATTGTACTTTCGGTTTCACAAATGGAAAGCCGGCTGAGCTTGGAGCGTGCGGATATTCTGGCCCTGGGCTGTGTGGGCGGCCTGGTGCTGTCCTGCCTGCCGCGGACGGATTTTTGGGGGTTTAATTTGTGTATTTTCGCATTGCTGTTTTCTTCATCCCTGGCAGTATGCGCTTTTGAAGGTGCGGGCAGCATGTGGGCCTCCATCTGCGGAATCATGTGGGTGGTAAAGGGAGGCGATTCCACAATAGCGCTGTGTTTGGTAGCCGGGGGGATTTTTGCGGGAATGCTGGCTTCCAAAAAGGGCGGAATTCTTTTAGGCTTCCTGCTGGGGGACATGCTGGTCAGCCTTTTCTTTTTAAATACCTTTGCGATTAGCACGGGAGTGATCAACCTTGTTTTGGGCTGCGGCTATACGGTGTTTTTAAAGGCCTCTTGGGTGGAACGGCTCCGGCGGCTGGCCGGCGTACGCTCCGGCGTAAACGATTTGGAAATGAGCTATATCGAAGGGCTGCGCCAGCAGCAAAGTGAAAAATTAAAGGGCGCCGGCAGAATGTACGCCGAGCTTGCCAAGGCGTTTACCGCTGCCTCAAGAAATCGGGAATTCCGCAGTGAACTGATTGACCGTACGGTACAGCTTTGCCGGGAGTGTGAAAAGAGTGAATACTGCCTGAAAAGCCGGAAGAGCGATACGCTGATTGAGCTGGGGCAGGCCGCGGACGAGCTGATGGAACGGGAACGGCTTTCCGGTCTGCCGCTGACGCTGACGGCCCGGTGCGTCCGGCCTATGGAGCTTTTGGAAGGACTGAAAGCTAACTTTAAAACCCTTTCGGCGGCGCGGCGGGAGAATCCCGATGAGAGTATGGAAATGGCACAGCAGCTGAAGAGCCTTTCGGAAATGCTGTTTTCTTTGGCGGAGGATCTTTCCGAACTGCCGGAATTTGATAAAGAACGGGAACTGGCGGTAAAGGAAGTGCTGGCTTCGCGCGTGGGCGGTGTCAAGCAGGTAATATGCCGCAAAAACGGCGAAAGCCATACGCTGCAGATCACCCTGAAAGAGTATACCAAGGATACGCAAAACAAGATATGCCGTGCCCTGGAAGCGGGATTTTTGGGGAAATACCGCTGCCTGACCGGAGGCATCAATAAAAACGGGGGCTTTACCGGTACATTTGCGGCCGAACCCAAATTTAAGGTAAACGCTTACGCCTGCCGAAGAAGCAAGAGCGGCGAAACGGTATGCGGGGATTCCTTTACCTTTTGCAGTGTAAATAATGATAAATATATTGCCGCTATCAGTGATGGCGCCGGCAGCGGTGAAAAAGCCGCCAAAGAAAGCGAAAGTGCACTGGATCTTTTAGAGGCCTTTACTTCCACCCATATCAAACGCAGCGATATGTTTAAGGCTATGAATCAGTTGCTGCTGCTTAAAGGAGATCATGAGGCATATTCCACGATGGATGTAGCGGAATTTAATTTGGAAAACGGGATTCTGTATTGGACCAAGATCGGTGCGGTACCGGGATATATCGTCAGAGGCGGCAAGGTGGAAAAAGTAGAGGCGGGCGCCCTTCCTATGGGCATTGTCTCCAAGATCAATCCTACTACTACCAAAAAACTGGTGCAGAACGGTGATATTATTGTGCTGATGAGCGACGGCGTATATGACGGTCTTTGCCGTGGAGAAGAGGATGCCATCAGCCATATATTGGCGCAGGAACCGCCGGAAAATACCAAAGAGCTTGCCGAAAAACTATTGGAAAGCGCAAAGGAGACCAAGGTGGATGATGATATGACGGTTATGGTGCTGCGGGTAGACGCCGCATAAAAGATGGGCAGAATTAGGCTTCCGCGGCTGGCGGAAGAAGGCTGTTTAAAGGAAAAGCACAGAAAGATTTCCTTAGCTGTATATTGCATCAAGCCTCCCTCGTTAGAGGGAGGCCTGTTTGTATTCTGATCTGTCACCAATCGTTCCTATTCATAGAAGGCTGTTATTGGCAGTACTTTTATTTTTAGAACGCATTTTGCTTCTCTTGGCTTCGATGGCAAGCGGGAAGTGAGACTGGGAGAGAAGGAAAGGGAAGAGACTGCCCCCGCAGTCACCTGCGGTGACAGCTTCCCTGATAAGGGGAGCCGGGAAAGTTTTGTTCAAGGGAGATGCTGTTGCGTTTCCTATCAGAAGGCAGCGGGAGAGTTTCTGGAATTTTATTTGATCTCAATCCCGCCGAAAACACAGGTATATTCGATTGTAACGGTAGGCCCGCCCTCAATATGTACCGTTTTATTTTCACAGCCGCCTAAAAAGGAAGAGCCCGCCGTCTTGATGTTGGCATTTTCCGGTGCAAACACGTCGATGCCGCCAAAGACGGCGGTAAGCTTCAGCGTAATATCCTCTGAAATTACCGTGCCGCGCAGATCGATATCCACCCCGCCGAAGACGGCTGTGGCCTTAAAGCCGTTTTTCAGCTCCATACCCCGCAAATTCACATGTTCGCCCGAAAAGCAGGCCGTATATGCGCTCTCCGGCGGCCGCGATGCCGCATTCGGCCCTCCGGAGCTCGGCTTCGTCTTTTTGCCGAAGATAAGGCACAGGCCGATAATGATTGCTGCACCTGAAAAAATCATCTGGAATACCTTGGCATCCTCCAAAATACAGAACGCCATGCTTGCCGCAAAAAGTAACTCACTGAAGGAAAATCCATCCCACCAGGCGAACCAGTCACCCAGAATGCTAATACCCACCGCAAGAAAGCAGATCCCCCAAAAGATATTTTTTGCTCGACTTTTCATGGGCCTTTCTCCAATATTTTCTTTAAAAAGCGTCCGGTGTGGCTTTCCGGTACCCTGGTCAGTTCCTCCGGCGTACCCTGGGCAATTACCGTGCCGCCGTTTACGCCGCCTTCCGGCCCCATGTCGATGCAGTGGTCGGCAATTTTAATAATATCCAGGTTGTGCTCAATAACCACCACCGTATTGCCGCCGGCCGCCAGCCGGTCCAAAATAGCCACCAGTTTTTTCACATCATCGGTATGCAGACCGGTCGTCGGCTCATCGAGAATATAGATCGTCTTTCCTGTAGGCCGCCGGGAAAGCTCGGTGGCCAGTTTCACGCGCTGGGCTTCGCCGCCGGAAAGCATCGTAGAAGGCTGCCCAAGCTTGATATATCCAAGCCCCACATCGTAGAGCAGCTGAATCTTGCGGTGAATCTGCGGAACATTTTTGAAGAAATCAACCGCCTCTTCTACGGTCATATCCAATACTTCAAAGATATTTTTGCCCTTATAGCGCACCTCCAGCGTTTCCTTGGAATACCGCTTGCCGCCGCATACCTCGCAGGGCACGTAGATATCGGGCATAAAGTGCATTTCAATTTTAATAATCCCGTCGCCGCTGCAGGCTTCGCACCGGCCCCCCTTTACGTTAAAGCTGAAGCGGCCGTTATTGTAGCCGCGCATCTTTGCGTCCTGCGTTTGAGCGAACAGCGCGCGGATGTGGTCAAACACCCCGGTATAGGTAGCCGGATTGGAGCGCGGCGTTCTGCCGATGGGGCTTTGATCGATTACAATAACTTTATCCAGCTGCTCCGTTCCCGTAACATCGCGGCAGGGCGCGGGCGGAAAATGCGCCCGGTTCAGTTTGCGCGCCAGCGTTTTATATAAAACCTCGTTCACCAGTGAGCTTTTGCCCGAGCCGGAAACGCCGGTAACTGCCGTAATAACGCCCAGCGGGATTTTCACGGTCACATTTTTCAAATTGTTGGCACAGGCCCCTTTTACCGTAATAAAACCGCGGGGCTCTCTTCTCTCCTTGGGAACGGGAATCGTGAGCCGCCCCGAAAGATAGGCGCCTGTAAGAGATTCCGGACAGGCCATAATCTCCTCCGGTGTACCCGCGCATACCACATGTCCGCCGCGCGCGCCCGCACCGGGGCCGATATCCACCACATAATCCGCCTGCCGAATGGTATCCTCGTCATGCTCCACCACCACCAGCGTATTGCCTAAATCCCGCAACCCCTTTAAGGAGGCCAGAAGCTTTTCATTATCCCGCTGATGCAGGCCGATGCTGGGCTCATCTAAAATATACAAAACCCCCATTAAACCCGCGCCGATCTGCGTGGCAAGCCGGATACGCTGCGCTTCGCCGCCGGAAAGCGTGCAGGCCGCGCGCGTAAGCGTAAGATAATCCAATCCTACGTTCTCCAAAAAGGATAACCGCGCGTCAAGTTCCTTTAAAATGCGTTCGGCAATCATGGTATCCTTGCTGCCAAGCGTCAGCGTTTTTAAAAACGCATGCGTCTGCCAAATGGGCATATCGCTGATTTCAAAAATGTTTTTTCCGTTTACCGTAACGGCCAGGGCCTCGGGCTTGTACCGCCGGCCGCCGCAGGCATGGCAGGGGCTGCTGGTCATCAGCTGCTCCAAATCCCGCTTGACGCCCTCGCTCTGCGTTTCCCGAAAACGGCGTTCCAGCTGCGGAATAATCCCTTCAAACGGCTGCTTAAAGGAACGCGAATGGCGGTTTGTTGTAATTTGAAAGTCAATCTCCTCATTACCGGAGCCATAAAGGATAATGTTTTGTATTTTTTCATCAAGGTCCTGAAACGGCGTATCCAAAGAGAATCCGTAATGTGCCGCAAGTCCCTGATAGTACATACGGTTCATGGAATCGGTGCCCATCACAAACCAACCGGAAACACGAATGGCTCCTTCCTTTAAAGAAAGGGAGGCGTCATGCACAACCAGTCCCGGATCCACCCGCATAATACTGCCGATGCCCGTACACTCCGGACAGGCGCCGAAGGGCGAGTAAAACGAAACCAGCCGCGGCTCCAGCTCTACTATGCTGATATTGCAGTCGGGGCAGGCATAGTTTTGGGAAAACAGCAGTTCCCTTTGCCCGATGACATCAATCACCGCCAGTCCCTCGGCCAATTTCAGGGCAGCCTCTATCGAATCGGTAAGCCTTGAACGGATATCCTCACGTACAATCAGCCGGTCGACAACCACAGAGATATGATGCTTGTTATTCTTTTCCAGCTTGATTTCTTCCCCCAGCTCAAACAGCTCGCCGTCAATTTTTACCCGGATATAACCGCTCTTTTGCAGGCTCTCCAGCAGCTTCACGTGTTCGCCCTTGCGGCCGCGCACTACCGGCGCCAGCACTTGAATCCGCGTGCCCTCAGGCAAGGCCAGTACCGCCTGCACCATCTGGGCAACGGTCTGCTTTTGAATTTCCTTTCCGCACTTAGGGCAATGGGCGACGCCGATGCGCGCATAAAGCAAACGCAGATAATCATGAATCTCGGTAACGGTGCCCACGGTGGAGCGGGGGTTGTTGTTGGTGGTTTTTTGATCGATGCTGATGGCCGGCGAAAGCCCCTCAATGGATTCCACATCCGGCTTTTCCATCTGCCCCAAAAACTGGCGGGCGTAGGAGGAAAGGCTTTCCACATACCGCCGCTGCCCCTCGGCATAGAGCGTATCAAACGCCAGCGAGCTTTTGCCCGAGCCGGAAAGACCGGTGAATACCACCATTTTGTTCCGGGGGATTTCTACGGTAACATTTTTTAAGTTATGGGTTTTTGCCCCTTTTATGATAATACTGTCTCTCATTGATTTTCCTCATAAAGCAATTTTAACGTATCGCGTATCTTCGCGGCTTTTTCAAACTCCAGGTTTTTGGCGTATTTTAGCATTTCCTCCTCCAGGGTACGAATGCGGTCGCGCAGGTTCTCCGCGGGCTTTTCCTCTTCGGCCGCGCCGGTAATTTCAATTAAGTCGGCAATCGGCTTCATAATCGTTTTCGGCGTGATGCCGTGCTCAAGATTATACCGCTGCTGTATCTCGCGGCGGCGCCGAGTCTCCTCAATGGCGCCCTTCATGGAATCGGTAACGGTATCGGCGTACATAATCACGCGCCCCTCGGCGTTTCGCGCCCCTCGGCCGATCGTCTGTATCAGGGAACGCTGGGAGCGCAAAGAACCTTCTTTATCGGCGTCCAAAATCGCAATCAGCGCTACTTCGGGCAGATCCAGCCCTTCCCGCAGCAGGTTGATGCCCACTAAAACGTCAAACTTTCCCAGCCGCAGGTTGCGCAGGATCTCGACGCGCTCCAGCGTGTGAATCTCCGAGTGCATATATTCCACTCTAAGGCCAATTTCCTTTAAATAATCCGTCAGCATTTCGGCCATGCGCTTGGTAAGCGTCGTAACCAGCGTGCGGAAGCCTCTGACAGTAGTGCCCTGAATTTCTTCGATCAAATCGTCTATCTGTCCCTCTATTGGTCTCACCGAAATTTCCGGGTCAAGCAGGCCGGTGGGACGGATGATCTGCTCCACTACCTGGCCGGCGCGTTCCAACTCATACTCAGCAGGCGTAGCCGAAACAAACAGCGTCTGCCTCAAGCGAGCCGCGGCTTCCTCAGAGCGCAGGGGGCGGTTGTCAAAAGCGGCCGGAAGACGAAAGCCGTAATCCACCAGCATCTGCTTGCGGGAACGGTCTCCGGCATACATCGCGCGCATCTGCGGCACGGTCACGTGCGATTCATCAATAATGACCAAAAAATCCCGCGGAAAATAATCCAGCAGCGTATAGGGCGGCTCTCCCTCGCTGCGGCCGTCCAGATACCGGGAATAGTTTTCTATTCCGGAACAATATCCGATCTCACTGATCATTTCCAAATCGTAGCGGGTACGCTGCTCAAGCCGTTCGGCCTCCAGCAGCTTACCGGCCTTGTTCAGTTCCTCCAGCCGGATCTCCAAATCCTTTTTTATATTTTCAATGGCTTTTTCCAGCTGATGTGCGTCCGCCGCATAATGGGTATTGGGAAAAATGGCACAATGCTGCAGCGTTGCCAGCACGCGGCCGGTAAGCACATCCACCTCGCAGATACGGTCGATCTCATCGCCGAAGAACTCTACCCGCACAGCCTTTTCGCTTTGCTGGGCGGTAAGGATCTCCACACTGTCGCCCCGTACGCGAAAAGTACCGCGCACAAAGTCCACATCGTTGCGCTCATACTGCATCTCTACCAGCTTTATCAGCAGCTGATTTCTCTCCAAAACCATTCCCGGGCGCAGGGAAACGGACATTTCCCGGTAGGTGACCGGGTCGCCCAGACCGTAAATACACGAAACCGAGGCTACCACAATCACGTCCCGCCGTTCCTGCAGGGAACAGGTGGCGCTGTGCCGCAGCTTTTCAATTTCCTCGTTAATCGAGGAATCCTTTTCGATATACGTATCCGTCTGCGGAATATACGCCTCGGGCTGATAATAATCGTAAAACGATACGAAATATTCCACGGCGTTATGGGGAAAAAACTCCTTGAATTCACTGTAGAGCTGCGCTGCCAGCGTCTTGTTATGGGCCAGCACCAGCGTGGGACGGTTGATTTTTTGAATGATATTGGCCATTGTAAAGGTTTTGCCCGAGCCGGTAACGCCCAAAAGCACCTGGGCGTCCAAGCCGTCCTCAATGCCCTGCACCAGCTTTTCGATTGCCTGGGGCTGATCGCCGGTCGGCTGGAACGCGGATACTAATTCAAACCTCTCCACGCGCGTGCTCCTTTCTTGCAACATTAAAATTTTGAAAACAAAAAATATTAAAAATCAATCCGTTCTTTTCCCCGGAAAGAGAATGTCTCCGCCTCGTTTGGCAAAAGACGGCCGCCGCTTTTTACTTTCTTCGGCTCCTCTGAGAAGGGATGGTGTCTTTGAAGGAGAGCTTCATAAAAAACGGAAACAACTCTTCCGTTTTCTGCGGTGACAGCTGCCCTTGATGGGGAGAGTCGATAGATAGGTGCGGATCTTCTTTTATTATAGCACGGGCTTGTTGATTTGCAAAGTGTTTCCCTTATGCCATATCTTTCCTGCTAGGCTGCGGGGCACAGCTTTCTCCATAAAAAAAGAGTCCGTTTAAGGCACCCTCCGTAAGGAAGGTGCCTGAATGCTTTTCTATTTGAATTTTTTCGGATTGCGGCACCGCAATCCGATGCCCGCAATGCATTGGAACTGCAGCGCTCATTGCTTTGTTTCATTTTGATACAAACAAAAGTTTTATCGTCCGTCTCCTTCGCCGCGGGATATGCAGTTTTTATAGCACATTGTTTTGAAGATAGCAACAGTTTTAACCGTGCGGCATTCGCCTCGATATAGTCGCACGGTGCTATGTATTGCTTGCTGAAAAAGCAGTAGCGATATCGTTTCCGCTACAGCCCAAGGTTACCATTGTTTTTCCCCAAATATTCAGGAATTATGGAATTCCTTCGGAAGAAAAACCGCCTTTCGGCCCGTCTTTGAAAGAAACCGATTCGCCAAGCTCCGGCATAATATTTTTCATGTCTAAAAAATTCATATATTCCAGTTCTATATCAGGAATACACTTCCTTAGAAAATAGCTCTCTTCGTGCGCTTCTGCCTTTTAAAAAACCAGTACGCCCAAGTGCTCCAATAAAATTTTTACGCCCAGCAAAATTAGGATCAGACCGCCGGCAAATTCTGCCTTAGCTTTAAACCTTTTGCCGAATTTCTGGCCAATGAACACTCCCGCAAAGGAAAGCGTAAACGTCGTTATGCCGATAAACGCTGCGGCTGTAAGCATTTTGGAAAGCTCTAAAAAAGAAATTGCAATTCCTGAGGCCAGCGCGTCAATACTGGTGGCAACGGCCATAAGCAGCATCGTTTTAAAGCCAAAGGAATCGCTCAGCGCTTCTTCCTCTTTTTGAAAGGCTTCCCGAATCATATTTCCGCCGATCATTGCCAGCAGCACAAAGGCGATCCAATGGTCAAAATCCTCAATAATGCTTTGAAAACCGGTGCCCAGCAAATATCCTAAAAGCGGCATCAGGGCTTGAAAACCCCCAAAATATAAGCCGGTGATCAGCCCATGGCGCAGACGAACCTTTTTTACCGAAAGTCCCTTGCACAGCGAAACAGCAAAGGCATCCATCGAAAGCCCAAGGGCAAGAATAAACAGCTCCAATATACTCATAAATGTTCCTTCCTTAATGCGACCAATATTTTCTGTCCAAATTCCGGTATCCGATCGCCTGGGCAACATGCGCCGGCCCGATCGCTTCGTTTTGCTCCAAATCAGCAATGGTGCGCGCCACTTTTAAAATGCGGTGATACCCCCGCGCGCTCATATTCAGCGAGGCAAAAGCCTGCTTCAGCAGCGCTTCGGAGGCCGCATCCAGCGCGCAGTATTTTTTGATTGCCTCTGCGTCCATCTGCGCGTTGCAGAAAAAAGCAGTACCGGCAAACCGATGCGTCTGGATTTCCCGCGCTCGCTGTACGCGTTCTTTGATTTCCTCGCTGCTCTCAGAAAGAGAGGCGTCGGTCATATCTCCGTAGGTCACGGCGTCTACTTCGATCTGCAGATCGATCCGGTCCAGCAGCGGCCCGGAGATCCTGGCAAGATATTTCTGAATTGCCGCAGGCGTACAGGTGCATTTTTTTGTTTTAGAGCCGTAATTGCCGCAGGGGCAGGGATTCATGCTGGCCACCAGCATAAAGCTGGCTGGATACGCCATAGAGCCGAATACCCGGGAAACGGTGATGATGCCATCTTCTAACGGCTGGCGCAGGGCCTCCAATGCATTGCGGTTATATTCGGGCAGCTCATCTAAAAACAGCACGCCGTTATGGGCCAAAGAGACCTCTCCCGGCTTGGCTTTGGCGCCGCCGCCGGTGAGCGCGGCAATGCTGGCAGTATGATGCGGGCAGCGGAAAGGGCGCGTACATAAGATGCCGTCCTCCAAGGTACCGCTTACCGAATGAATTTTGGTAGCTTCCAGCGCCTCTTCAAAGGTCATTTCCGGTAAAATCGAAGGCATGGCACGGGCAAGCATGGTCTTTCCGGAGCCGGGCGGGCCGATCAAAAGCATATTGTGACCGCCTGCAGCCGCGATTTCCGCTGCGCGCTTGGCGGCCTTTTGACCCTTGATAAACTGGAAATCTGCTTGGGGCTTTTTTCGGCGGCGCAGCGCGTTCCAGGCAATATGCTCTACCGCCTCCAGCGTCAGCTCGCCCTTTAAAAAGCGCACCAGCTGCTGCAGGTTTTGGGGCGTATATACGGTAATCCCCTCGATAAAACCGGCCTCAAGGCTGTTTTCGGGGGAGATAAAAAATACCGTCTTTCCCGCTGCGCGGGCGGAAATCAGCATGGGCGTAACGCCGCGCACTCCCTTAATATCTCCGCTTAAGGAAAGCTCGCCGATCAGCACAGCGTTCTCCAGCAGTTCGCTTTTCAGCTGACCGGTTGCCGCCAGAAGTCCAACGGCGATCGGCAGATCATAGACCGGTCCTTCTTTTTTGATGTCCGCCGGCGCAAGATTGACCGTAATGCGGGCAAGGGGAAATTCAAAGCCGCTGTTTTTCACAGCCGAACGTACGCGTTCTCTTGCTTCTTTTACTGCCGCGTCGGGCAGACCTACAAGCTCAAAGGAGGGCAGCCCTCCGGAGACGTCGCATTCGGCTGTTACCAAAAGCCCGTCGATTCCGTGAAGGCCCAGACTCTGTATTTTTGCTAACATTGCGCTTGCCTTTCCACAAAACTTATTTTTTTCTTACCAAAAACGCATTGGGCAGATACCGTCCGGTATCTTTCATTGGCGTGGAGGGAATATTGATGACCTTGCCGTTATAGGCCAGTACGCTGGAGGAACCGCCGTCGCAGGCGGCGGCGTTCACTGCGCCGTAAGCCATTAAAATATCAGCACACTCGCCCATTGTAGCACCGATGGAATAGCCTACCTGCCGGCCGTCCACAATCATAAAGAACACGACACCGTCAGCCCGCTGGGCAACGATTGTGCGCGGCTGCATACCGTATCCGGCGGATTTTTTTATCAATTGTTCGCCGTCACAGATGAGTACCGGTCCAAACTGGACGCCGTCGCGCACATGATAGGCCTCCCAATCGTCGATTTTTCCTACAATCAGGCGGTCGTTTTCATCAAACACAATAGCGGGCCAACCGTTATTGGTGCCCCAGGGCTCTCCCATGGAGTAGCAAAGTCCGTTGATCACGCCGCCCTTGCCGTGACCGTCGATATCCTCAAAGCCGCTGCCGTTAATGCCGATTACGGCGTTGTGCTCTTCCATCAGCTCTCCTACGCACTGTCCCCAAACGCCCTTGCGGTTGGTGGCGGCCACAAAAACACGGGAGGGGTCATCAATCATTACCAGCTGCCCCACAAACGTACTGCCTTTGATTTGGGAAATGACGATTCCCTGTTCAATATCATTGACCAGCACCTTGTTGCCTACGGCATCTTTGCCGCCCACGGTAAGTTGTTTCTGCCCTAAAATATCCTTTTGCTCTGCAAATGCTTCAGAGGAATCCGGATCCTTTTCCGGCAGGGTCAGTCCGCCCAGAACATCGTCGGTGCGTACCTGGCGGCTCATCACGTCCTCAATCAGCCACTCGGGGAAAAGTCCGGTAGCCAGCCACTGATGGTCATTGGTGGTCATGGCGGTTTCGATCCAGATATCCCGCAGGGTGGAAAGATACGGCACATTGAACCATACCACCGAGGCATAGAGCGAAAAGAGCAGCAAAAATACAACAGAACAGGCTGTAAGCGCTTTAGCGGCGCGCTTTAACCGTTTATAACTTTTATAACGCATCGTTTCAATCCTTAGCTTCCGAACACCCAGGAGGGGAACCATTTTAAGTAAGTGTTGACATAATCCTTTGAAACCTCTGCCCCGGACCATATCGGCAAGAACATTGCAAACAAGATTGCGGCCAGTATCAGGAACGCGATAACCAGCGCCGCCCCTGTCTTTTTGTTGTACCGGCAGATATTGCGGAAAATGTACACCGTAAAGATCATAATAAACGGTACCGAGGCAAAATAGTGATAAATGAAAATACACCGGCTGATGCCTACCCAAGGCAGCAGATTGCACGCCAGCCCCAGCAGGCAGAACAGCAGCAGGCGCCGGTCGCGCTCGCTTCGGTCGGGGAAGGTTTCATCTCCGGCGGCAAACAGCTTTAAAAATTTGGAATCTTCCGCCGCGGAAGAAATCAGCGGTGTTCTGTACACGGCCTTTTTTACAAACAGGCCGATGCTGATCAGCGTGCATACAAGACCCATATACCAAATAGCCGGATTGCCGAAGGAGGAAATGCACTCCATTTGCCCTGCAGGAAGCTCACGCCCCATATAGAAGAACATCGGACGGTAGATCACCGGCCAGGTATACCAGTCGGACTGGAATGCGTGGGTAGCCGTCAGCTTGGAATGATAATTGAACATCGCGCTCTGGTTATCTAAAATGATCTGATACCACGGGCGGGATTCGCCGGCCGCGTTCCAGTACGGATAATAGGAAGCGCAGTAGATAACGGCCGGAATTATGATAAATACCAGAATACAAAACAGCAGCGTATAGCAGGTATTGAGGGTAAAGCGGTCGACGATATGCTGCAAATATTCTTTCTGCGGCGGATTTTGCTGCGTTTTAAGTACTTCTTTGGCTGTTCGGTATTCGCTGTAGCGCCGGCCGAGGGTAATAAAGAACAGTACGGCAAGCCCTGCTCCGGCGTAAAGGCCGATCCACTTGCTGGCTGCCCCAAGGCCGAAGCTGAGGCCGCACAGCCCCAGGGGAATAAAGGTTTTCCAAAGGGGCTTATCGTAAAAACTGATGCTGTAGTACCAATACATAAATAGAAACATCAGGATAATAAACAGCACGCCGAAGGAATCAATGGTGGCGATGCGGGTCTGCACAAAGTGCATGCCGTCCAGCGCCATCAAGGCGCAGAGCATCGTGGCCCAGGTGCGCTTTTTAAACAGCAAAAGGCCTAAAAAGTACATGGCCGGCAGCATCAGTACGCCCGCCAGGGTTCCGGCAAAGCGCCAGGCAAAGGGCGTCATGCCCATCAGGGATACGCACCAGGCCATCATATCCTTGCCCAGAGGCGGGTGCGTCCACTCGTAAATAGACAGGCCGTTGGCGCTTTCATAGGCGGTACGGGCATGATAGATCTCATCAAAGTACATGCTGTTCATGTACGAAGGGCGCGTAGGAACGAGGCTCTGCTCGTCAAATAGATTGCAGCCGCAGTCTTCCCCCTCCCTGCCGCAGCGGACCTCCGCTATGGGAATCACGGTTTCATCGCTGCTGGTTTCAAAAAAGCCCATCTCTAAAAAGCGAAGATACGGGGTATCCGCTACTACGGCCACAAACCGCGCCTGCAGGGAGCGGTACGTGTTGCCGTCGGAGGGCAGGCCGTGCCAGTAATACAGCTGCCCGGCCTCCACCTTGTGCTGCTCCGGCTCAGACCACAGCACGCCGTCATAGGAATAGTATACAGAAAAGCTGCCCGAGCACACGCTGGTGTAGAAATAACCGCGGTCGATTGCAACCGTACGGCCGAAATCCGCCACCACAAAGTCTGCGCAGGTTGTAACCGTCCAGGGAGCGGTCCGTGAAAAAAGCTCCAGTGCTTTTTGATAGGCCGCTGCAGATTCCGGCTCGTCAAAGCAAGCATACACCGTGTCGTCCTGTGTGCAGAGATTGCCGGCTTCATCCTGAATGCCAGCGATAGCCAGCCTTTGTCCGGTTTCATCCAGCAGCATCAGTTCGCCTAAGGCCATCTGCCCAAATTCGCCGGTAATGCGCACCTGCGTAGTCTTCAGCTCTTCATCATACAAAAGCATATTCGCTCTTGTCCAAAGATATGTATTTCCCGGGGCAAGCAGTTCTGCGCAGTCAACCCATTCCAGGGTTTCTTCATTATATACTTGGAATTTTACTGAGGTATACGGATCCCCCTGCATAACAAAACCATAGATATCGCTGATATTCGCCGGCTCTTTCAGGGTAAGGGTGTATGTACTTCCGGAGGTCCAAGCCGTTTCCGGCGCAGCATGCAGCAGCTCTTCGGAAAAGCTTTCGGTGCAGTCATACAGATTTGCAGTATCGGCCGTCTGTTCGTCCACGGGGGAGGTCCAGCGCGAGGTTTCTTCTACCGGAAGCAGCGTGCCGTCGTTCACGATGGCCAGTTCGTTTAAGCTGGTGCCGGCAGAGGTTGTTTCTATTTTGATATACCGGGCAGAAAATTCCTGCTGCAGGGCAGAACTCCAGATATTTACATCGCCTGGGCGCAGGCGTACGGTGGTCAACGAAGTATATTGCCGGCCGTCGGAGGAATACGAAAGAGTAAAAGAACCGGAGGCGGCAGCGGCATTAAACCAAATTTCATCCACCGGCTGCTCCTGCCCTAAATCCGCTACGGCGTAATAAGTTTGATTGGAAGGATACCAATAGGTTTGCGGTGAATCTGTATTTCCCAAATTCGTAAATGCCAAAAGTGCATACAGCACGGTGATCACGCCGCAAAGAAGTATATCCCGAGGCTTTACTTTCGGCAGGCGGGAGCCTCTGCGCTGCAGCAGATTCTGCAGGCGGCTCTCTTTTTGCGGCAAAACAGGTTGATTCATTACAGCAGAGATTTCCTTTCTTTGTTTTATGCCGTTCTTGGTCAAATCCGCTACCACGATGGCCAGGGCCAGGAACAGCACAACGGTTAAAAGCGAGCCGATAATCATCAGCGGGCTATCCGCGTCCATATAGACGCCTAATTCTTCATAGATGTACAGCACGCTGGCGGTATTGATAAAATTGCAAAGAGCAAAGCCTCCGCTGAGCGCCAGCAGGCGGAAATCCTTAAAATAGGCAAAAGCCGCCAGTAAAAACGCTGCTGCAGGGAACATATACCGCTCATGGGTACGGGTGCTGAAGGTGACCGCGCCGGTTACAATCAGCGCGGCAAACAGCCAGAAATAGCTGGGAGAAAACGCTTCTCTGTCCTTTGCCAGACGATAGACGAACAGTCCCAGCGTATAGAGGAGCACCGCTGCCAGCAGCAGCGTGCCTAACAGAGAATAGGATATTCCCAGCACGCTGGTATTTTCTGCCGGCGCCCACTGGCCGCCGATGAGGCCCATAAAACCAAAAGAATTGAGCGTGGCATAGTTGTAGGAGCCGATCGTTTCCATGTATTTATTCCACAGCCATCCCGGGCTTTGGCCATTCTGCATCCAAAGGGAAAGCAGCAGGAATATCAGCGCGCACAGCAGCACTGAGCCCAGCCCCCAAAGCAGCCGGCGCAGGCCCTCGCGCCGAGAACCGGCCCGGAATGCCCGAATGAGCGTAAAAATCTCCCGAACGGCCGCAAACAGCATGACCGGCCCGAAGAGAACCGCCTGGGGTTTGGCCAAAAGCCCGGCAAAAAAGACCAGCACGCCCCAGCCAAAGCGATCCTGTTCCACCAAATAAAAGGCCAGCAGCATCAAAAGCACTAAAACGGAATCTACCTGTCCCCACAGGGCGCTGTTTAAAACAGCCGCCGGATTAAACGCGTATAAAAGCGCCGAAACAACGGCAATACCGCGGCCTGCATGTTTTTTTATGATTTTATAGAGCACCAGCGCGGAAAGAATATCACACAGCATGGCCGGAAGCTTTAACAAAAGCACGCCCGCGCCCTGGTTCAGGGAAAGATTCAATGCCGAACCCAGCATGGAGAGAAGCCCCAGAACAAACATGTACAGGGGAGGATAATCACAGAAGTAGCCTTCGGCATAAAAGCCTGCCGGTCCGGCAGAGGCCATCTTGGAACCCCAGGCTGCAAAGCAGTTGACGTCCACTGTAAAGCCGTAATAGCAAAGGGAGGAGATCAGCCTTATGAGAAGCGCCGCGCCCAAGAGCGCTGCAAACGCCCAGGCAGGAAGCTTTTCTGCCCGCTGTTTTTTTAAAAGGAATACAGCAAGCACGCCCAAAACCGCAAAGTACAAAATTCCCCGCAGGGCTGCTTTGCCGCCGATGCCTTCGGGAGTCTGTCCGCCTTCCTCTTCTTTTGCCGAATCAAAGGAAAAACTTTCCATCGAAAGTACCGCAGCGCCTTCAGGAATTTGGTCTTTTTCAATGCGGGAAAAAGAAACGTCATCAAAGAACGCTTCGCCCTTGCAGTCGGCGCTGTAAAAGCCCAGGCGCAGGCAAACGGTCACTTCGCGCAGATCCTCACCGGCATAGCCGTATACGGTGACCTTTGTCCAATCCGTATCGCTTTGCAGATACGAACTGGTAAAATAGGATTGCAGCAGGGAGATATTTGCCCCGGATTCTGCATTGCGCGGCGTAATTTCTCCGGTCTTTACCATGGCAGAAAGGCAGTAGTAAGAGGAGGGTATGACCGTAACCGTCTGCATCAGACGCACATCGTTATAGGAGGTACTGGTAATAGCCAGCGCGTTTTCCCCCTGCGGGGCATCCGCCGCCGCAATCACGCGGTAATTTTCCACTGGCTCTGAGGAGTCGTACCGGTCCAGCTGCCAGCCGGTGATATCGGTACCGGTCTCACTTTCAAAGCCCGGATTCTGCAATAAATTTTGGTTCAGCTCCTGCTGGGGCTGATCTTTTGCGCAGCCGCAGAACAGCAGCAGCACCAAAACAAGTGCAAAAATACGTTTTTTCATGCGATCCGTCCTTTAAAATGCATTTTTAATATGTTCAATATCGGCTGTTTGCCCAAACAGCGACAGCTCGATTACGTCAAATCGGCAGGGGACATCCCCTATGTTTTCACAGGCAAGGTAGTGCAGTGCTGCTGTGCGCAGGGAATTTTGCTTTTTAGGCGTAACGGCCTCGCGGCCTCGGCCGAACTCCATGCCTGTGCGCAACTTTACCTCAATAAATACCAGCGTTTTCTTTTCTTTGGCGATAATATCCACTTCCGCCAGCCGGGAGGCATGATAATTGGTCTCTAAAATTTTATAGCCCTGTTTTTTTAAATACGCGCAGGCCGCTTGCTCGCCCAGCGCGCCTTTTTCCTTATTATTCATAGAGCTTTTTCAAAAAGCTGCGGCGGTGGTAGGGGCAGGGGCCATATTTTAATAAATTTTCAAGGTGCTCCCGTGTGCCGTAGCCCTTGTGCTTTGCAAAGCCGTACATCGGATATTCCTCATCCAGGCGCAGCATCAGCCGATCCCGCGTTACCTTGGCGATAATCGAGGCCGCAGCGATCGAGGCGCTTTTGGCGTCGCCTCCGATCACAGCCTGCTCTCTCTCACAGGCGCCGATTATAAAATTTCCATCGATTAAAATAAAATCCGGTTTTTCAGGCATTTCCGCGGCTGCACGGCGCATGGCCAGCTTGGTAGCCTCTAAAATATTGATGCGATCAATCGTCTTTTCATCCACCAATGCACAGGAGACAATCGCCGAGGCCATAATTTCTTCAAAGAGTTTTTCCCGCTTTTTGGGCGAAAGCTTTTTGGAATCATTGATGCCCTCCGGAATATGACTTTCGTTCAAAATTACGCATGCGGCAGCCACCGGGCCGGCCAGAGGGCCGCGGCCCGCCTCGTCGATTCCGGCAATGCGGCCGGCTCCTTCGGCCTTTAAGGCCGCCTCTATAGACCACAGTTCAGCCATTGGGTTCCTCCAGCGTTATACGGCCCAATTTTCCGCCGCGGAATTCATCTAATATTACGCGCGCGCCGCGGTCATAATTTACTTCGCCGTCCTTGCACAAAAAACCGCGCCTGCGGCAGATCGCTTCAAAATCGTCAATTGCCCGCGCGCCGGAAACGATCCCATATCGAAGTGGCAGCGCCTGCGGATACTTGCCGCGCAGTGTTTCGATCAGGTTCAGCGCCAGCTCTCCCAAATCCATGACTTCGTCATTAACCGCGCCGGTAAACGCCAGATACCGGGCGCACTGCTGATCGTCAAACCGGGGCCAAAGCAGACCAGGAGTATCTAAAAGCTCGATATTACGGGCTTTTATCCACTGCTTGCCGCGGGTTACGCCGGGCTTGTCCCCGGTTTTTGCTCTTGCCGCGCCGCAAAGGGAGTTGATCAGCGTGGATTTTCCCGCGTTGGGAATACCCGCCACTAAAATACGCGGACTTTTTTTTACGCCTTTTGCCCGAAAATATGCCATCTTTTCAGCGCAGAGCCGGTCGATTACAGCAAATATTTCCGTCTGCTTCTGCCGGGCGGTGATTGCCAGAGCAGGCTGCTTTTGCGCTTTAAAATAGGTTAGCCAATGCGTTGTCTTTTCAGCGTCGGCCATATCGGCCTTATTTAAGAGAATCAGCCTTGGCTTGGAAAAATTCCGGATATCCGGATTTGCACTGGCATGGGGGATGCGGGCGTCGCGCAGCTCTAAAATCAGATCTACCAGCTTCAGGTTTTCTTCCATCATACGTTTGGCGGCTGCCATATGGCCCGGGTACCACTGAATGCTGCGAAGCTCCTGCGTTTCCATTTGCTTCATTTCCTCTTTTCTTTTCCGTTATAGATTGAGGCGTGCCGGCGGAAAGAACTGCGTCCTCAGGGCGCCTAATGCGGCGGCCGCCGGAGAATTGCCGCTGATTTTTCCGGTCAGAGCCTCTGTGAAAAATACAAACTTACCAATATTATATCAAAAATACTGCAAAAACAAAAGAGTTTTCTTCATACAATCGCACGGCGGCCAAAACGTACCTTTAAAAAGGGGGAGAGAACAAACTGCGTGTGCAAAGAGGATACAGGTCCTTCTGTTTGGTATGTTCGGTCAATTCCTATAAAAAAGCTATCCGGTAAAAGGCTGAACAATACCGTTTGCCTGTTTGATATACGGCCGCGCCGCGGCAGGCAAACGGGGAAGCTCTTTCCATAGTGCGCAAAGGGCTTTAAAAAATCTTATTTTCAGCTGGGTAAAAGGCAGATTCTATAAAATAACAAACATATTCAAAAGTTAAGATATCTCGTGGCAATATGTCATAACAAACGAGCCTTCCTGCATTCCTGGCTCCCCTTGTCAGGGGAGCTGTCACCGTAGGTGACTGAGGGGTAGTGTCAATGCTCCTTTCTCTCCCTCAGCCTCGCTGATGCTCGGCAGCTCCCTCATCAGAGGGAGCCGAGAAAGCGAAAGTCTTTCGGTTGTTTAGCAGAAGGAGCCGAGAGAAACGAAAATTAATTCTCCCTGCGTTCCTGGCTCCCCTTGTCAGGGGAGCTGGCGCCGCAGGCGACTGAGGGGTAGTGTCAATGTTTCTTTCTCTCCCTCAGCCTCGCGAATGCTCGGCAGCTCCCTCATCAGAGGGAGCCAGGGGGACAGAGAAACTAATTGATTTGTATAAAAAATAAAAAATTTTTTACCACTATATCTTGGGGGGGTCATAAAATAGATCCGGCAGCATATACCTATAGTAGAGGTGCTTGCTTTACGGCATTTCTTTAATTGTTACAAAAGTGTTGCATTTTTAATTCAAACATGATATAATTGCTTTGTAACCTGGCAGAAGGAGGTAAAAAATGATTGTTTTAAAACGAGCACAAAAGCTTATTTTACATACGATACTGCTGCTTGCAGCGATCCTGCCGGTCACCTTTCTCTCTGTTTTTGCGGTGCCCACATCGGTGCTGAAGCTGGGCAGCAAAGGAATGGAAGTAATTGAGGTCCAACAGGCCCTGGCCGACGGCGGATTTTTGGATGAAAAATATGTAACCGGATTTTTTGGCCCTAATACGGAGGATGCCGTAAAAGCGTATCAGAAGGCAAACGGCATTAATCAGACAGGTATGGTAGCGGAGCTGACGGTTGAAGCCATGTTCCTGCAGCCGGAAAAGCTGGATACTGAAAAAGTATATCGCAGCGGCGATGAGAACAGCGGCGTAAAGCAGCTGCAGCAGGCGCTTTTTGAAATGGGCTATTTAAAAGCCGAGCACGTAACGGGGTATTTTGGCTCCATTACCGAGGCGGCCGTTAAAAGATTTCAAAAAGATAACGATATCAGCCAGACCGGCGTGGCTGCTAAGCTGACGCTTGAAAAGATCAATTCTCTGCTCAACATTACCAAAATAGATGCTTCGCGTGTATACCGCAGCGGTGACGAGGATGCCGGCGTGAAAGCGCTGCAGCAGCGGCTGTATGAGCTGGGGTATCTGCAAAGCAAGCATGTGACCGGTTATTACGGGTCTATCACGGTGGCGGCGGTTAAGAGCTTTCAAAAAAATAACCGTATCAGCCAGACCGGTACGGTTGCTGAACTGACGATTGCAGCGCTGAACTCTGCTTCGGCTAAAACCAGTTCGTTCGGTTCCTCTGCAGATGCGTCGGCAGATTCCGGTATTGCCGAATCCATTGCCAAGCCCGGCACGCTGCGCTACGGCGACAGCGGCGCGGCGGTAAAAACGCTGCAGAACAACTTAAAAAAGCTGGGCTACTATTCCGGCAGTGCATCCGGCAGCTATGATACCGCTACAAAAAATGCGGTCATTGCTTTCCAAAAGGCCAATTCCCTTTCTGCTGACGGTATTGTAGGCAGTAAAACACAGTCCAAGATCACGGCGGCGCTCTCGGCAAAAAATACCGGATCGTCCTCGGTCAGCAGCGGCTATAATTCCGCGAATATGAGTCTTATCAACCAGGCGATGGAAACGCTTTCGGAAGCGCAGATGAATGAAGTAAAGCTGATGGCAAAAATCATCAAGCGCGAGGTTGGCGGGCGTTCGTATAAATGCCAGCTGGCCGTCGGCAGTGTCATCATGAACCGCGTACAGCGTACCGGTGCCTCTGTTCGGGAGATTATTTTCTCTCCCAACCAGTTTTCTACCGCCAACAGCACGCTGGATGCCGAAACGTATTCCACCAGCAACCTGTATGCAGCCATTGAAGCGTACATGGGCATCAAGCCTGTGGGCAACTGCCTGAATTTTTGCTCTGAATCCGTACGCTATACCTGCTGGGCAGGCAAAAACCGTACCTATTACGGCAAGATCGATACGGAGTGCTTCTTCCTTTAAAAAAATCGTTGACATCCCGCTTTTTTAAAGGTATAATAAGCTTTGCTTTTAATATAGGGATTCCGATTCCGTAAAAAACGAGGTGAACGCAAGTGAAACAGGGTATCCATCCGGATTACAAAAAGGTAACAGTAAAGTGCGCCTGCGGCGAGACCTTTGAAACAGGTTCCGTTAAGGATTCTCTTTCCGTTGAAATTTGCTCAAAGTGCCATCCTTTTTATACAGGAAAGCAGAAGCTGGTTGACTCAGCCGGCCGTGTTGACAAGTTCAAAAAGAGATACGGGCTTTAATCGCACCGAAAAACAGACCGCGGTATCGCATCGATACCGCGGCTTTTTTTGCTTCCTTCGGGAGCAGAGGTTTTTTATTTCACAATCAGCAGCTGCTGCCCGGGATATACGGTATAATCGCTTTCGATATAATTATAGCGCATAAGATCCTCTACGGTAACGCCCTGGCTTTGGGCAATGCTGTAAAGCGTATCTCCCGGCCGTACCACGTAGATATAGGAATTTTCCGGCGGCACGGGTATGGTGATAATCGAGCCGATCTGCAGATTTCTGACGTCTGTAATCTGCGGATTCAGGCTTAAAATATTTCCGGTGGTAGTGCCGTATTCCTTTGCCAGAAGATATACCGTATCTCCCCGGCGGATCCGGTGGCGCCGGTAAAAAACAGCCGGCGGCTGCTCGTCGCAATCGCATTGCGCGGCAGTTTCTACTGCAGCCGCGGTTGCTTCCGCCGCAGCGTCAGAGGGCTGTGCAAGGCCGCATTGCTCCTCTACCAGGCGGACAATTTGGTAAAATTCTTCGCTGACGGGTACTTGAATGACCTGCCCCGGCTGTATTCTGTCCGGGTCCGGCAGATGATTCAGATTTTTTAAGGTGTCGAAGGGAACATTAAATTTGAGCGCGATGCCGAAAAGTGTATCTCCCGGCCGTACTATGTAATCAAATTCGCGTGTAAGCATTCTTTTCTCACTCCTTTGTATTCATACTATGCTCTGTAAAGGAGTTTGGTTCTGCATACCAACCGTATTTTCATAAAATACGGGCCGCTTTTTTTGTGCGGAGAAGCTTTTTACAGGCTGCGGCAATCCCTGCGTTTTTATGCCGGCCAAAAGAACGCGGAGCACAGCCCGACCGCTGTGCTCCGCGTTCTTATTTTAAATTGTCTCAAAAAACAAAGGATCATATCTTTTTTAAAAGCGTACAGGAAAATCCGTTTTCGCCGTGCAGACTGAAATCTTTGATGTATCCCCAGGATTCCAGTTCTTGTCCTACACTTTCGCGCAACTGCTCATATTTTTTAGGAAAAATAACTTCTGCTCTATCGTTCTTTGTATTTCTGTTTTCATTCGCCATAATTGCCAACATCAGCATCGCCGGAGATGATAACAACATATACTTTCCCTCCTTTATTCTCCTTTCAAAGTAAACAAAGCAAAAACCAGATTGGCAGTGTTAGGGGTTTCTTTACTGCTTTTACATTATTATACATGGTGTTTTTTCTTTTTTCAACCCCTTTTCTATAAAAAATGGAAAAATTTATATGAACTTTTGGAAAATTTATTAACTTTTGACTATATTTTGACGCATACTCGCCGTCAATTTGCTTTTCGGAGATGGATGCCTGCTTTCTTTTTGCGCCTTTTTCGGAGCGGATCCGTTGCCGGAATCTGATTGACCATAGAAAAGAATCGCTATATAATAGTAAAAACGAAAAAGAGGGATCCTATGAATTATGCCGAAGAATCGCTGAAAAAACATTATGAATGGAAGGGAAAGATCGAGGTGGTCTGCCGCGTACCGATCCGCGATCGTGAAGATCTCTCCCTGGCCTATACGCCGGGGGTGGCTGCGCCCTGTTTGGAAATTCAAAAAAACCCGGAGCAAAGTTTTGCGCTGACGCGTCGGTCCAATTTAGTCGCAGTCATCACCGATGGCACGGCAGTGCTGGGGCTGGGCGATATCGGCCCCGAAGCAGGAATGCCGGTCATGGAGGGAAAGTGTGCGCTGTTTAAAGCTTTTGCCGACGTAGACGCGGTTCCGCTGTGCATCAAAAGCAAGGATACCGACGAGCTGGTGCGTACGATAGAACTGATCTCCGGCAGCTTCGGCGGGATTAATTTGGAGGATATCTCCGCGCCGCGCTGTTTTGAAATCGAGCGCCGGTTGAAGGAAAAATGCGATATTCCGGTCTTTCATGACGATCAGCACGGTACGGCCGTCGTTGTTTCCGCTGCGCTGATCAACGCTGCCAAAGCAGCGGAAAAAGCGCTGGGAGACTTAACGGTGGTTATCAACGGTGCCGGCAGCGCGGGAATTGCTATTGCAAAGATGATTCTCGCCCTGGGCGTAAAGGATTTGCTTTTGTGTGATAAAACAGGGATTCTTTTTCGCGGCAAGGAGGATATGAATTCCGCCCAACAGGAAATGGCGCAAAAAACGAATAGACAGAATCGGCAGGGCCTGCTTGCGGACGCTATGACCGGGGCCGACGTTTTTATCGGCGTTTCCGCACCGAATCTGGTAACCGGTGAAATGATTGCCCAAATGGCTCCGAAGCCGATTCTCTTTCCCATGGCCAATCCCGTGCCGGAAATTATGCCCGATAAGGCCAAAGAAGCCGGCGCCTTCATCGTAGGCACCGGCCGGAGCGATTTTCCCAATCAAATTAACAATGTTTTGGCTTTTCCCGGTATTTTTCGGGGTGCGTTGGACGCACAGGCCACGGATATCAACGAAGAAATGAAAATGGCCGCGGCCTTTGCCATTGCCGCTCATATTCCCGAACAGGAGCTCAGCTGTGAGAATATCCTTCCCAGCGCGCTAGATAAAACGGTAGCCGCTTCCGTAGCAAAGGCGGTGGCCGAAGCGGCAAAACAAACCGGCTGCATACGTAAATAAACAGAATCCGGCGCCTTTGGCGGCAAGCGTATCTCTGTTTTTTAGCCGGATTAACCCGGAAATAGAAATCAACCGCAGGGCGCAGCCCTGCTTTTTTCACGTTTTGGCCATTTTGGCACAGAGCGCCCTATCTTTGCTTTGCGCAAATTGAAATCCCCTGCAGAGCTGTTTCTCAGGCTGTGCATACCCTGTTTTTTTGCCTCCCTTCGTCAGGGGAGGCAAAACCAAATGTTTTTGAAAAGCGGATGGTTCTATAGGGGAGTATTATTATTTGCTTATTGCGGCGAAAGTCTGCCGCTTGGAATCAGAGCCTTTTTTAAAAAAGCCGCTCCCTTTTATTTTCAAGATTTTCCCGGATCAGCTGTACGTTATTTAAAAAATTAAGGCTCAGCATGCCTACTACATACCATAAAAAGGTGCCGAGGATAAACCCCAAAAGCTTGGCAAAAAACAACAGTACCAGCCGGCCGTTTATTGCCGTTACATCTTCCGCTGCCCCAAAGGCAAGGATTCCCAGAATCAAGTAAAGAACAATTCCTGCACAAAGCAGCCAAAAGCTTACGATGAGGATGCCTTTGTATAAGTCCAGCCAAACACTGCTTCTTTCATTAAACATTTTTCTTCTCCTTTTTGCAAGTGGTTTTTTGCCGGCATTTTGTACCGAAAAACACATTTTTTGTCTATTATAGCATACAATTTTTATTTTGTCTATCATCGCAGACTATATTTTTTTGCTTTTTTGATACCCTAATAAAAAAGGGAGTTGTCCGCGATGACAGAATTCAATCCATATGCCGTCGGCGAAGTCATCCGTCGCCTGCGCAAAGAAAAAAAGGTCTCGCAAGAAGTTTTCAGCGGTTTGGTCGGAATGGCCCGCAGTCATCTGGCGATGATAGAGACCGGAGCCAAACAGCCCAATTTTGAAACGATATGGCGTATTGCCAACGCGCTTGAAATACCGCCCCATGAGCTGGTGGAGCAGATCGAAAAACAAAGCGCGGAAAGTTGAAACGGGGGGCTTTTTTGCCTGTGCCGCCGAAAGCAGATACAGCGTATCCTTTAAAAAGCGAAGCTGGTTAAACTGCGCAGGGTCTTTCTGCGCAAAAAATTTTAAAGGAAAAGATTCAGCGTGCGGCGGACTTTTCCGCAGTCAGACGGAAAAGGCGTTTGTTGTTTGCGTGATATCGCCTGTTGTGAAGGATAGGAGGCAAAGGCGAAAGTGCAGCAGGATGGATAGATGCAGCTGCCCTGCTGTTTTTTTTGCACTTATTGCAGAAGGTCTAAAAAAGCGCGTGCGGCGGCTGAGCCGCTGACGCCCTTTAGTGTGCATATTCCCACAAAACGCGGCGGCAGCGGTTCGTCGGTTTTGATTTCAAACAGCTCCTGTGTCTGCAGATAATGCCCGGAAAATTCCCTGGTAACACAGGAAATGCCCAGATTGATTCTTGCAAATTCCAGCAGAAGGTCATGCGATCCCAGCTCAATATCCGGCGCCAGGGAAATTCCCCTGCTGAAAAAGAACTTTTCTGCGGCCATGCGGGAATTGGAGCTGCGCTCTAAAAAGATTAGAGGATATTGCGGCAGCGCACGGAGCGGAACAGGAGTTTGAGTAAGCGCGCGGAACCGGCTGCCGCCTACAAAGATCTCCTGTACCTGGCGGTACGGGCGGATCTCAACGGCTTCGTCGGTCAGGGGCAGATTTACAAAAGCCAAATCGGCTTGTCCTGCTTTCAGCAGCTCCAGAGACTGCGGACTGGTACGATTGACGATGTTTACGCGGATCATCGGATATTTGCGGTTAAAGGCTTCCAGAAACGGCAGCAGCAGATAGCGTGAGAGCGTATCGCCCGCGGCGATTCGCAGCTGCCCCTGCTCTAACGTTTGAAAGCGCAGCAGTTCGCTTTCTCCTTTTTCAATTAAAGAAAGTGCGTTTTTTACATATTCGTAGAGCGTTTCCCCTTCCGGGGTAAGACGGATCTCTCGCTTGCTGCGCACAAACAAGACCGTTTTAAGCCTCTCTTCTAAATTTTTGATCGATTGACTGACCGCCGACTGTGTGATAAACAGTTCCTGTGCTGCTTTGGAGAAGCTCTGTTTTCCCGCCGCCGCATAAAAAATGCGGTAGGCGTCTAATTTGATATCCATAAATTAGCCCACCTTATGTAATATATTAAAAATATTAATTTTACTAATATGGAGACTTTTATTATACTATAGGCGGTAAAAAAAGACAACACTGCGTTTTTAAGAAACGCAGAGGAGGAGAAAAGGATATGGAACGTTTTATAGGAACAGTTTCCCGCGGGCTGCGGGCGCCGATTATCCGCGAGGGCGATGATTTGGCTCAGATCACTGTAGACTGCGTGCTTCGTGCCGCGGAAAGCGAAGACGGTTTTACGATTCGGGATAAAGATGTTATTGCCGTTACCGA
>URTC01000002.1 GCA_900550765.1 uncultured Clostridia bacterium
GCCTGTTGGGTTCGGCTACGGCGAGACCGGCAACGGGATGGGCCCAGAACGGGCGGAGGAGATTCGGGCTGCGGCTGTAAAAGCAGGAATCCCCAGGCTGTACCTGGTAAAAATGGCTTCATTCGTCTATAATACTGAATGGCGCGCAAAGTTTACCGGCGGAAGCTATGATGCGGTTTCCTTTTACGGCCTGAGCGTGAATCAGCCGGATACGCCTTATCAAAAGCTGGCAGAAGAGGCGGAATTCCGCAATAAATATATGGCGTATTGTTATCAATATAACGATACCGGACTGCCGCTGATTCCTACGTTTACTGCCGGGCGGGATCAGCGGCCGCGCATTGATAATCCGACTACCTGGGCGCACGACTATAAAGGGTATTCGCTGAAGGCGGAAGAGGATGAGATCGGCGCACATGTGTACCGGGTTTTGTGCTTTGCCCGGGAATATGCCGACTGCTGCCCCACAGGTCTTTGCCATGGCTATGCCTGGAATGAGCATGACGAGGGTGCAGGAATCTGCCCTACGATAGAAGTAGATGAAAACGGATGGCCCTGCAGGGATGACGAGGGGAATCTTTGCATCAATACCCGGCAGCTGGAGGAAGTAAAACGGTATATTCAAAAATTTAAAAATGAAGATTGAGCTATTTAAAACCGCGCTGAAATCAGCGCGGTTTATATGTTGCATTCAGCTAAAGTATAGGGGGAACTGCCGGCGCCTTCGTCAGAGGGATCCGAAAAGCAGAGAAGACAATTGAATTTTTTATGGATATATAGGCAGCCTGCTTTTTAAAAGATACAATACTGCAGTCTGTTCTGATAAAACAAGTCTTTTCTTGAAGAAGACGGTACTGCATTTAGGCAGAGGGAGAGCAGCTATATTGTTTTTTTCTGCGCTGCTGTTCGAAAGCAGGTTACAACCTTGCTGTAGGGGCTTCTCCTGTGCTTTTTACAGCGCTTCGATTTCTTGGCACCGCGCCTGAAGCTTTTTGCGCCAGGGCCCAAAACAAAAGTACAGCCCCAAACTCAATGCCGTTAAAACAAAAGTGATGGGATAAATAATAAAGATACTATCAATACTGGCGGTATCTATAACAGGAATCAGGAACCGCAGCCAATAGATCCAGACGATACGGAAGCCGCACATCCATAAAAAAGAGGTGATCATCGGAAAGATCGGACTGCCGCAGCTGCGAAGCGTAGCGGAAAGAATATCGCTGATTCCGGTAATAAAGTAGAAAGTGGCAATATAAAACACTTTGGAAGCACCAAAGGATATGATTTTATCAAAATTGGGATCGGCCCTGTCTACAAACATTCCTACCAGCTGATGCCGGAAAAGAGATGCCAGCATTCCTAAAGAAAGCATCAACCCCACGGTCAGTGCCAGTGCAATCAAGGTTCCCTTTTTTACCCGTTTAAAATTCCCTGCACCGATATTTTGGCCGGCAAAAGTCATTAGAGCCAGCCCGATACTGCTGGAGATAATCAGAATAAAATCATCCAGCTTACTGGCGGCAGTACTGCCTGCCGTAGCCGCAGCGCCAAAAGAATTGATAAAGGTTTGAATAATAATATTTGAAACATTAATAATCGCCGTCTGCAGTCCTGCCGGAAGACCTATTTTAACAATAGCAGCCGTATCCGAAGCAGTACACCGAAGCTCTTTCAACAGCAGATTAAAGCTGCCCTTGCTGCGCATTAAAGTAATTATGACTAAAACTGCAGAAACAAGCTGTGATCCTACCGTGGCAAAGGCCGCGCCGGCTACACCCCAATGAAATACGCCCACAAACAGCAGGTCAAGGCCCACATTGGTAGCCGCCGAACAGGCCAAAAAAAACAGCGGATGATGGGAATCGCCCACTGCGCGCAGGATACCTGCCCCCATATTATATACGATCAAAAAAAAGGATCCGCCAAAATAGATCCGAAGATACATCTGCGCATCCTCTAAGATTACAGGGTCGGTATTCATCAAATGAAGAATAGAAGGGGTAAACAGAACGCCCAGCACCGAAATCAGCAGACCGCACACCATGCTCAGCAGAAATCCCGTATGTCCCGCCCGATGCACGCCGCGGCCGTCCCCGGCACCGAAAAATTTGGATACCACCACACTGCCGCCGGTGGAAATTCCTAAAAACAAACCGATCAAGCACGAACAAATCGGTGTGGTGGTGCCTACTGCCGCCAGTGCGTTTCCGCCGCAGAACTGCCCTACGATCAGCGAATCAGCCGCGTTGTAAAGGTTTTGCAGCAAATTCGTCAAATAGATCGGTATAGCGAATAAAAGCAGCTGCTTAAGTATCGGACCCTGCGTCATATTGATGCTTTTCATTGCCTCTCCTCCCATGGATAATACAGTGTATCGGTTTTTTGGGTGCGCGCGCGCCCGTTTGTGAGCGCGGCAAGCTCTTTTTCAAGGCGGTCCTCATCCTGCTGCCGAACGACGCACCGGATACAGACGCTTTCTGAAAATTCAACCGCCTCTAAAGCAATATCGCTCTTGCTTCTTATGATATGCTCAACATGGGCAAAATGGGTGTAATCCATAAAAATTTCAAATTTTACGCTGCGCACCATCCATACCGCTTTTGCGGCATCCAGCGCACCGGCCGCACCGGATGCATAGGCTCGTGTCAATCCTCCTGTACCTAAAAGAATGCCGCCGAAGTAGCGCGTGACTACAACAACGGCATTGGTTATATTCTTTTTTTTCAAACATTCAAGCATAGGAACACCGGCGGTGCCCTGAGGCTCGCCGTCATCACTGCAGCGCACATTTTCACCGGCCGGACCCAAGCGATAGGCCCAGCAGTGATGGCGCGCGTCAGGATAGCGCTTTTTTTGGCTGTTTATCACCGCAAGAGCCTGCTGTTCATTCTGGGCTGCGGCCGCCAAGGCAATAAATGTGGATTTTTGCAAAATCTGCTCAAAGCTTCCGGCGGAAGCTATGGTTTTATATTCATCCATTTTACTTAATAACAATCTTCTTATGCACTTTTTTGCCCTTGTGCAGAATAAATTCGCCTGCCGCAAGCAGCTGCGCGGGTACCACGGCGTTTACATCGGTGATCTTATCCTCATTCAGGGATACGGCACCGCCTTCGATCAGCCGTCGGCCTTCACCAAGGCTTTTGGTGATATCCGCCAGCATCAAAAGCTCCGTTACTCTTCCGGCAGCCTGTTCTTTTGAAAGAGATACGGAAATCATATCCGCTTCGCTTCCTCCGCCGAAAGCAGCGGCGGCAGCAGCCTGCGCTTTTTTTGCCTCTTCCTCGGAATGTACGATCTTCGTTACCTCATAGGCCAGCCGCTCCTTTGCCGCGTTGATGCGCTCATCCTGATACGCGCAAAGCCGGGCGATTTCATCTAACGGAAGAAACGTCAGCAGCTTCAGGCATTTTTCCACATCGGCGTCATCCACATTGCGCCAGTACTGATAAAAATCATACGGCGAGGTTTTTTCGGCGGAAAGCCAGACCGCACCGCCGGCGGTCTTGCCCATCTTCTGACCGTCGCTTTTGGTTAAAAGCGTAAAGGTCATCGCAAAGGCGTCCTTTTTTTCCTTGCGGCGGATCAAATCGGCGCCGCCGAGCATATTGGACCACTGATCGTCGCCGCCCAGCTGCAGAGCACAGCCGTATTTTTGGTACAGCATTAAAAAGTCATAGCTCTGCATCAGCATATAGTTGAATTCCAAAAAGGAGAGTCCCTTTTCCATACGGGTTTTAAAGCACTCGGCTGTAAGCATGCGGTTTACCGAAAAATATACGCCGATATCCCGCAAAAATTCCACGTAATTTAATTTCAGCAGCCATTCGGCGTTATCCACCATAATGGCCTTATCATCAGAAAAATCTATAAATTTTGCAATCTGCTCCTTAAAGCAGTTTACGTTATGCTGAATCGTCTCCAAGGTCATCATCGAGCGCATATCCGTTCTGCCGCTGGGATCCCCCACACATCCGGTGCCGCCCCCTACCAAACAGATTGGTCTGTGGCCTGCGCGCTGCATGTGCGCCATAGCCATCAAAACAAGAAAATGCCCTACGTGAAGGCTGTCGGCTGTGGGATCAAAGCCCACATAAAACGTTACCCTTTCGCTGCCCAGCAGCCGGTACAGGTCCTCTTCAAAAGTGATCTGTTTTACAAAGCCGCGGGCTTTTAAGGTATCCAAAACGTTTTCCGCCATCAAAGTTCTCTCCTTCACTATTGATATTGCTACCTATTATACCGCCGTTAGTTTAAAAAAGCAAGCTGTTTTCGTGAGAAATTCCCGCTGTTTTATCGGGTTTTTCTCAATCCCGAAGGCGCGGAGCGGAAGCTTCGGCAGGCGGCTAAAGAAAAGATTCCCCCTGCATAGCAGAAATCGTTCGCTCGCGGGCTTGCCTATATATGGTTTTTCTTGGCTTTCTCTGACGAGGAGAGCCTGCTCATATGTTATTTCTCTTGGCTCCCTCTGATGAGGGAGCTGGCGAGCGGCAGCGAGACGGAGGGAGAGACTTGCAGCAGAGCAAGGGATCACTACCCCTGCGCCGCCTGCGGCGGCAGCTCCCCTGACAAGGGGAGCCTGCTCGTGTGTAGTTTCTCTTGGTTGCCTCTGATAAGGGAGGCAATTTTTGTTTTCGTTCTGCCTCTATTTTATTCCTTCGCTTTTCATCGCAAAAGCATGTTCCCTCCACGCGGGTGCCATGTGGATTTCAATATGCAAAACATCCGAGCCGCAGCCCGGATGTTCTAAAAACGCAAAATTATTCCGTAAACAGTTCATCGGTAAAATATGCATTGGTATCCGCATGCCGGCCGCAGCCGTCGGTAACCGTTACGCGGACATAGACGTCGCCCGGCTCTATCGTTAGAGAGGCCTCCGTGATTGTCTGGCCCTCCGGTGCAAAAAATGAAACGTAGCCTCTGCGGCGGCCTAATGTAAAGCCGATTTTTGCCGCGGGAGAGCAGGTGATATGGAGCGTTCCGTCTTCAAACCACAGGGCATGAATTTCCGGTCCTTGCGATGCATAAAAATGGCCTTCTTCCAGCGCTCTGGTAATGGTGCGGTATTCTAATTTCTGTGCTTTTATCATGACAAAGCCGCCGAAGGAATCCCTTGTGCAGGGGGTTCCGTAATTATGGTTATCATCGGCGGCAATGCAGTAGATCCTTTTGCCTGCGCGGAGCATATCATCATATACCCGCGGATTGTAATCCTCATAACCCGCGGAGATACAGCCGAAATTACAGATCTCCATTGCATGCATTCCCTCATAGCGGGCATAGGATCGATAATCCTCCTGGGACCAGGTAGGATGATTATAAGTTACAAAAAATCCGGCTTCTCTGCCGCGCTTCATCATATCGCTGACGCCTTCGGGGGAGTATGTGCGTACATAATCCGGTTCCGTTTCCTTAAAACGGACTTCATCTCTGTGTTTTACGGCATTGGCAAACAAATAGTCGCTTCTGTGCCAGCATACCGGCGTAAGATTCTCTTCCTCCAAAGCAATCAGGCACATATGGCAGCAGGGGCCGCCGTCGTTTGCCGTGCCGGAATTGACCTCCATCTCATAGCCGTTCAGGGGCAGAAAGGATTCGTCGCGCAGTTCGGGATGCGGAATCAGAATGTCGTGGTCGGTAAAGGCAAGGATTGAATATCCCTGTTCGCGGTAAAGCTTTTTTAATTCTGCCGGACTCAGACAGGCATCGGAAAAATCGGAATGGCAGTGCAGGTTTGCCTTATAAAAAGTTCCGGTTTGCGGCAGCAGATATTTTTTCATAAAAAATCCTCTTTTTTGTTAAAATTAATTTTATTATAAGCCGCGTGCCTAAAAAAGTCAATTCTTAATAAGGAATGGTACCTGTTTCTGCTTCCAAAAAGTTTCATTTTTCTCAAGCCTCAGGTCTTGCATTTGCAAAAGATGTATGCTACAATAAGCAAAGTATATGGATGGAAAAAGGAAGATTCCACCAGTTAAACGGAGGATTTTATCATGTTGTATAAAAAGAATGCAGTGCCGGAGCTCACTGCGGAGTTGTTTGAAAACCCCACATCGGAATTTCGGGGAGCCCCTTTTTGGGCCTGGAATACCAAACTGAAAGACGAGATGCTCCTTAGGCAAATTGAGATCTTTAAGCAGATGGGTATTGGCGGCTTCCACATGCACGTGCGGTCAGGCATGGCCACCGAATATTTAAGCGAAGAGTTTATGCGCCTGATTCGCCTGTGCAATGAAAAGGCAAAAAAAGAGGATATGCTTTGCTGGCTGTATGACGAAGACCGTTGGCCTTCCGGGGCGGCGGGCGGCCTTGTTACAAAAAATTACCGCTACAGGGGCCGTTCTCTGGTAATTGACAGCACGGATCCGCACAGCCGTCGGAATTTTGCTGAGAATTTTGAAGAATTCTGCCGGATGGCGGATGCGGGAGAAAAGCCCTGCGGATATTTTTTGGGCAGATACACCGTAACCTTTGACGGCAATCATTTTATGAAGGACTATCGCCGCTTGGAGGCGGAGGAGGAACCCTCCGGCAAGGTGTGGTATGCCTATATCATAGTAAATGAGGATAATCCCTGGTATAACGGTCAGGCCTATCTGGATACCCTGAATAAACAAGCGGTAGAAGAATTTGTGCATGTGACGTACGATGCATATTTTAACGCCGTCGGCAAAGATTTCGGCGGGAGCATTCCTGCTATCTTTACCGATGAGCCCCAGGTGCCGCGGCACAGCTATTTTAAAACCTCCGGAGCGGATGGATATATTACGTTGCCATGTACCGATGATTTTGCGCAGACCTAAAACGCTGCCTACGGCGAAAGCCTGCTGGATAAGGCCCCGGAGCTGGTATGGGAAAAGCCGGGAAATGGCTGTGCGCTTACCCGCTACCGTTATATGGATCATATGTGCGAACGGTTTGTTTCGGCCTTTGTGGATACCATCGGCCAGTGGTGCATGGAGCATAATATTGCCTTTACCGGCCATATGATGCAGGAACCTACGCTCAGCAGCCAAACCGATTCTTTAGGCGAAGCTATGCGCTGTTACCGGAATTTTCAAATTCCCGGCATGGATCTTTTGTGCGATGCTGTAGAACTGACTACCGCCAAACAGGTGCAGTCGGCGGTGCATCAATACGGCAGGGAAGGAATGCTCTCCGAGCTTTACGGCGTTACCGGCTGGAACTTTGATTTTAAAGGCCATAAGCGTCAGGGCGATTGGCAGGCGGCTTTAGGGGTAACGGTGCGCGTGCATCACTTGACCTGGGTTTCCATGAACGGAGAGGCCAAGCGTGACTATCCCGCCTCTATCGGATATCAGTCTCCGTGGTATCGGGAATATCGTTATATCGAAGATCATTTTGCAAGGGTAAACACCGCGCTGACCCGGGGCACGCCGGAGGTCCGTATCGGAGTGATCCATCCGGTAGAAAGCTTTTGGCTTTACTGCGGGCCTAATGATAAAACCGCATTGCGCCGCCAGTACCTGGATGCACAGTTCGATCAGCTGACCCGCGCACTTGCCTACAGCGGTATTGATTTTGATTTTATTTCCGAATCTCTCTTTCCGCAGCTGTGCAAAACGGCGTCTGTTCCTCTTACCGTAGGCGAGATGAAATATGACTGCATCGTCGTTCCGGTAATGGAAACGATGCGTTCCTCAACGCTGGAGCGGCTGGAGGCCTTTGCCAAAGCTGGCGGCAGGGTGATTTTGATTGGGAAGCCGCCGGTGTATATTGATGCAAAACCTTCCGAGGCAGCGGCAAAGGCGGCAAAAAATTGGAAACAGCTGGACGTAGATTATACCGCGTTGATCGATGCTTTAGAGGATTTCCGTTTTGTTGATTTTACCGACATGGATACCGGCGTACGCTGCGGCAACTTTGTGCATCAGCTGCGCAATGACGGCCAGGATAAATGGCTGTTCTTCTGCCATGGCGAAAATATGGAAAAGCGCAAGGGCTTTGTTTCGGCACTGTATTGTGAAAAAGTAAAGCTTACCATTACAGGGGAGTACGATTTGACCGAATATGATACGCTGACCGGTAAAATTTATACTCCGGCTTACCGTATAGAAGACGGAAGAACCATTTTAATGCGCACCATGTTTGCTCAAGACAGCCTGCTGCTGAAGCTGACGCCGACAAAGGGCGATAAGCTGGTAGAAGGCGATGCGCCTGTTCGGGCTATGCCCAAGGGCGTAAACGACGTGATTGTAAGCAGGCCCAGCGCCAAAGTGGTTATTCCCGTGGCCGGCGGAAGTGTTTCCGTGGCGGATGCTGTGCCGTATACATTGGATGAGCCCAATGCCGTGCTGCTGGATCTTTGTGAATATGCCTTTGACGGCGAAGCTTATCAGGGGCCGGAGGATTCTCTGCTGGTTGCCGATATCGGCAGGAAGCGGTTCTTTGAAAAACATCAGGGACAGCGCATCGTTCAGCCCTGGGTGGAGATTCCCGAGGAGATACGGCGGGATATGCAAGAGCATACCGTAAAACGCAGATTCCGATTTCACAGCGACATTGCCGTTGAAAATGCTCATTTGGCATTGGAACTGGCGGATCAGGCAAAGATCTGGGTCAACGGCAGGCAGATCTCCAATCAGCCCGACGGCTGGTATGTGGATGAATGTATTCAAACCGTACCGGTACCTGCGCTGCAGCCGGGCGAGGTCGTGATTGAAATAGAAATCCCCTTCTCTTTGCGCAGCTGTACTGAATGGTGTTATTTCCTGGGGGATTTCGGCGTAAAAGTCCGCGGGAAATTTATTACTGTGATTCCCCGGCCCGAAACACTCGCCTTTGGTGACGCCGTATCGCAGGGGCTGCCGTTCTATACGGGCAATATCATTTATCATACTGCCTACAATGAGCCTGCCGGTGCGGAGCGCACCCTGCAGCTTTCCCAATATGCCGGCGCTTTGGCTAAGGTGCGTGTTGACGGAAAAGAAGCCGGAATAGCGGCGCTGGCTCCCTATTGCGTTTCTTTGGGCTTTATGGAAAAAGGTACGCACCGCATCGATATTACAGTGTTCGGTACCCGGGGCAACGCCTTTGGTCCTGTACACAACAACGTAGCGGATTATCCCTATTTAGGCCCCAACGCCTGGCGTACGCATCATTCGCCCTTGTGGTCGGATATCTATCAGCTTCATCCCACCGGGTTGCTGAATGCCCCGGAAATTTACTGAGAAAAAAGCCCTCGCTGAAAAAGCGAGGGCTTTTCTTTTGTATGCAAATGAATATGATTAGGTATTCCGTTAAGCTTCCTCCGGCAGAGGGGCGGTTCAAACGCAGGTTTTGCCGGAGCGAGAGCTGTTCGGCGCGGCAAGAAGCGCACTCCCATTATCTGGCTATGACACAAATGGCTTCTTCTGAGGGGAGAAACGGAAAAGCGGAGCAGTGTCCTTCATAAAAATCTGCGTTCTTTTAAACGGATCGCAGCGATTGGCCACCGCGAAAAAAAGGCGCTTTTCTGAAAAGCGCCTTGTAAGGTGTTCCTTGTTATTGCTGATCGGAGTTTTTGTTCTGCGGTACGAACAGCGTGCAGCCTGCGCGTCTGAAATCCTCGATTTTTTTTCGTATCAGCGCCGGTTCCACTTTAAAATACGCGGCCAGACATTCTACGCACAAAAAGCTTTCTGCCCCGCGGTTGATCAGCTTTTTGGTTGCGCCGATATCATCGTTTACCAGCGCTTTGCCGCATTGCGTACATTTAGCGTTTAACAATACTGCACCTTAAAAACTTGCAGGAGTGTGCATCTATAGAGGGGAACAGAAGTTCGTCCTTGATGATACCTAAGTCGTTGCCGGTCCATAGATCGCGGGCTTTTAGGGCGCGGCCGCTGGCAACATCCAGGCCAATATCGGTCAGGTGCAGGGTACCGCGGCAGGCATCCTCATAGGGGTTGACGATTAAAATGGCAATATCGCCGCCTTCTAAGAATTTTACCCAGGTATCGCAGCCGTAGGTGCTGGCCCGGAAGGGCTGGCGGCCGGCGGCGTCCTGATTGATGGCAATAACGTCTTTATTCATTAAAATTTCTTTTGTAGCCGCATCCATTTTACGGATATCACAGCCAATCATCAACGGAGAATTCAACATGGCCCAAATGGAAAAATGGGTACGGTACTCTTCGTCCGTGCAGCCGGTAACGCCTACTAAACCTTGGCCGTGCATCCCCACTACCATCATATCCATATCATTAAAGCATCCCTGGCCGTTATACGGCTGCAGGGGAACGTTCAAATCATAGATTTCTTTAATTTTCTGCCAGCAATCGGTAATGTCGCCGGTAGAACGCCACATATGCGCGCCGGTGGATTTGATCCATTCGTGGGTTTGGTTTACTCCCCAGGAGCAGGCAGAAAAAAGAATATCCCGGCCGCAGTTGGCAAGGGCCATCCCCATTTTGCGGTACAGCAGATCCGAAGGAACAGTATCGGGCTTGTAGCAGTGATCGTATTTTAAAAAGTCTACGCCCCAGGAAGCAAACGTTTCGGCATCAACAAATTCATAATCGAAGGAGCTGGGATAGCCCGCACAGGTGAGGGTACCGCAGCAGGAGTACATCCCGAATTTTAAGCCCTTGCTGTGTACATAATCCGCCACGGCTTTCATCCCCGAGGGGAATTTTTCCGGATCGGCTACCAGGCGGCCGGTTTTGGGATCCCGTTGTTTTAATGCCCAGCAGTCATCGATAACCAGATAATTGTACCCGGCCTCCAGCAAGCCGGAGGATACCATCGTATCCGCGGTGGTGCGGATCAGTTCTTCGTTGATTTCATGTCCGAAGGTATTCCAGGTGTTCCAGCCCATAGGCGGTGTTTTTTGTATCATAATGATTTCTCCTTTTCTTTTATAGGGTTAAACTCATTATAATGTATTTTATATTGCAAATACATTGCAGAAAGTGAGATAAATATAGCTAAATGTGTGTCTGTCCTGCGGAAAAATATGGATTTTTTATTGGTGCAGAAAAATTTTTTTATTTTCTTAAAAAAATAAGGGCAAAAAAAGTCCTGCATAAAAAAACAGTCAAAAAACATACAAAATGTTTAGATATACTAAATTTTTAGAGGCAAATTGCTAAACTTATAGAAGAAGAATTTTTTGCTTCATTGTAAATAAAAAAATAAAGGAAGAGACAATATATGCTGAAAATACTGGGGTTTTACGTAAAATGTGCGAAAACGACGCCTTAAAAAAAATGAAATATTTTGCAGAAGAGACGCATAAAAAACAGTTGACAAAAAAGAAACGCTTGATATAATTTATCTGTTCTTTTGGTTTAGCAATAATAAACCCACGGTTTAGAACAGACAGAAAGAAGGCGTGCATATGCCGATAGGGGCTAAAATAAAAATGCTGCGGATTCAGCATGGGCTGACGCAGGAGGAGCTTGCCAACCGATGCGAGCTTTCCAAGGGCTTTATTTCACAGATAGAACGTGAACTTACCAGCCCGAGCATTGCCACGCTGATGGATATTTTAGAGTGCCTGGGAACGAATTTAAAGGACTTTTTTTCCGATGCCAGCGAAGAAAAGCTGGTGTTTACCCCGGAAGATTACTTTGTAAAAGAGGATGACGCCTCCTTTACTACCTGGCTGGTGCCTTCAGCCCAGAAGAATGCAATGGAGCCTATTGAGGTACGCATCAAAGGCGGTGCGTCCACTGCGGTGGATGACCCTCATGAAGGAGAGGAGTTCGGCTTTGTGCTTTCGGGCAAAATCTTTGTCTGCGTGGGGCAAACCAAGAAAAAGTGCAAAAAAGGCGACAGCTTTTATTTTCATTCCAACCAGCCGCATTTTATTGAAAATGCGGGCAACACCGAGGCCGTTGTGCTGTGGGTAAGCACGCCGCCCAGTTTTTGAGGTATTTTATGAAAAAAGTGATTATCGATTTAAAAAACATTTCCAAAAGCTTTGACGGCGAGCAGGTGTTGGACCATATCAATTTGTATATTCGGGAAAATGAATTTATTACGCTTTTAGGTCCTTCCGGCTGCGGCAAAACCACTACTCTGCGCATTATTGCCGGCTTTGAAACGCCGGATGAAGGGGAAGTGACCTTTGAGGGCAAGCGGCTGAACGATATTCCCCCCTATAAGCGCAGCATCAATACGGTATTTCAGAAATACGCGTTGTTTCCGCATTTGAACGTGTATGAAAATGTTGCCTTTGGCCTGCGCATCAAAAAGGAGAAAGATGAACACATCCGCGCCCGCGTAAAGGAAATGCTGGCCATGGTCAACTTAAAGGGATTTGAAAAGCGCAATGTGAATACGCTCTCGGGCGGTCAGCAGCAGCGGGTGGCGATTGCCCGGGCTTTGATTAACGATCCTAAAGTGCTGCTTTTGGATGAACCGCTGGGTGCGCTGGATTTAAAGCTGCGCAAGGATATGCAGAACGAGCTGAAAAATATTCAGCATAAGACGGGTATTACGTTTATCTATGTTACCCATGACCAGGAAGAGGCTCTTTCTATGTCGGACACCGTAGTAGTAATGGAAAACGGAAAGATCCAGCAGATCGGTACGCCTACCGATATCTATAATGAGCCGAAAAATGCCTTTGTGGCTGATTTTATAGGGGAATCCAATATCGTGGACGGGGTCATGCTGGAGGATTTTAAAGCCAAATTTTCCGGCCACGTGTTTGACTGCCTGGATAAAGGCTTTGCGGCAAATGAGCCGGTGGATGTTGTGGTGCGTCCGGAGGATGTAGATGTGGTTCCGCTTGACAGGGCAATGCTTTCGGGCACGGTGACTTCTGTTACGTTTAAGGGTGTGCACTATGAGATCATTGTGGATATCGGCGGGTTTAAGTGGATGATACAGACTACCGATTTTGTAGGGGAAAACGAAAAAATCGGTTTGTATATTGAGCCCGATGCCATTCATGTTATGAAAAAATCGGAATTTTCCGATATGTTCGGCGATTATTCTTCTTTCAGTGATGAATTGGAGAAACTCTCTGACGTTACGGAGGTCATGGAGGTTATGGAGGAATGAAGAATAGATCGTTTATGCAAAAAGCAGCGGCCTCTCCGTATTATGTATGGGCGGTGCTGTTTATTATCGCGCCGATTCTCTATGTGCTGTATTATGCCTTTACCGATGCTTCCGGTGCTTTTTGCGGGTTTGAGAATTTTTCGATTATTTCCCATTATTCCAGCACTTTTTTGCTTTCGCTGATGCTGGCCTTTATTGCCACTATCATCTGCCTGCTGATTGGGTATCCGCTGGCCTTTGCTATTTCCAGGACAAAGCCTTCGGTACAAAAAGTGTTGGTGATGCTTCTGATGCTGCCGATGTGGATCAACTTTATCATTCGCACCGATTCCATAGCAATCCTAATAGAGAAAAACGGCGTCATTAATCAGTTTTTAGGATTGTTCGGCGCCCATATGGAGCTGATGGATACACGCGCAGCCGTTGTGATCGGCATGGTATATGATTTTCTGCCTTATATGATTCTGCCTATTTATTCAGTGCTGACCAAGCTTGACGGCAAGCTTATCGAAGCCGCCCATGATTTGGGCTGCAATGCGTTTCAGGCACTGACCAGGGTCATCATACCGCTGAGCGTAGGCGGGATTGTTTCCGGCATTACGATGGTATTCGTTCCCTGCGTGAGCACTTTTTATATTTCGCAGCGTTTAGGCGGAGCCAATACGTATTTAATCGGCGATGCGATCGAGGCCCGGATGCTTTCGATCTCGGCTGATTATAACAAGGGAGCCACACTTTCGTTGGTGCTGATGCTGCTGATTGTAATCAGCACGCTGATTATGAACCGCTATACGGACGGCGATGAGCGCAGCACAGGAGGGATTATCGCATGAAAAAATCCAGCAAGATCTATATTTCCCTGTGTTTTATCCTGCTTTATGCGCCGATTGTCATCCTGATCTTTTTTTCGTTTAATTCTTTAGAGAGCACCGGGGTGTTCGGCGGATTTTCGCTTAAGTGGTATGAATCGCTGCTTCATAATGCAAACGCTAAAAATGCGCTGATTCATTCTTTGATTATTGCTGTGACGGCATCGCTATTTTCTACGGTGATCGGCACGATGGCAGCGCTGGGGATCAGCCGGCTGCGCAGCCGGGCGTTTAAGGGAACGGTTATGACGGTGACAAATATCCCTATGGTCAATCCGGAGATCGTTACGGCGGTATCTATGGCGTTCTTGTTTATGGGGACCATAGCGGCTTCGGGATTGCTTCGGGATGATGATACGATAGATATGCTCTGTCTGCTGATTGCCCATATTACCTTTACCCTGCCGTATGTGATTCTTTCGGTTCTGCCCAAGATCCGGCAGATGGATCATTCCCAAACCGAAGCTGCGCTGGATTTGGGCTGCCGCCCGCTGCAGGCGTTTTTTAAAGTGGAGCTGCCCCAATTGCTGCCGGGTATTTTTACCGGCATGATTATGGCGTTTACGCTGTCGTTTGACGACTTTGTTATCAGCTACTTTGTGCGGCCCAAGTCCACCGTGCAGACGCTGCCGCTGCTGATCTATTCCATGACGGGCAAGGGGACCGTAACACCGGATATGTACGCGCTTTCTACATTTATGATTCTGGCAATATTCCTGCTGCTGATATTGGCGAATGTTGCCGGTTCCAGACAGGAAATTAAGGTGCGCCGTCAGCAAAAAAGACTGCGCCGCCAGAAATATAAGGAGGAAAATCAATGATAAAAAAATGGCTTGCATTCGCTGTTGTATTGGCGATTGCTCTGTGCGGATTCGCCGGCTGCGGAGGCAGCGGAGACGAGATCGTACTCAATGTGTTCAACTGGGGAGAATATATCTCCGACGGCGAGGGATCCTGGGAATACACCGATGAAAACGGCAACGTAACGGAGATTCCCTATTTGGATATCAACAAGGCCTTTGAGGAATATTATGCGCAGAAGCATCCGGGGAAAAAGGTAAGAGTCAATTATACTACCTATGCCTCTAATGAGGAGCTCTATGCTAAGCTTACGACTTCCGACGCTTCCTACGACGTGATCATTCCCTCGGATTATCTGATTCCGCTGCTGATTGATGAAAATTAGATTCAGCCCATTCAGCGAGAGAATATCCCTAATATGGATAATATCGGGGAAAAATATATCGTAGAGGGGATTTCCTACCGCGAAGAGAACGGGGAAAAGACCTACTATTCCGCTACCTATACCTTCGGTAAGGTTGGAATCATCTATAACCTTACCTTACTGGAGCAGACCTTTGCCGATTTTTCACAGGAGGAATTTGAAGCGGAGGGCTGGAGCGTGCTTTGGAATGAAAAATATAAGGATCTGGGAATTCTGCAGTTCAATAATTCCCGTGATGCCTTTGCTACGGCACAGTTTGCTATGATGAAGGAAGACGGCTATACAGGCGAAAAAAGCTATATCAACGCCTCGGTATCCGATGAAGGCGGCCGTGAGCTGTATGTGCGCGCTTTGGATATGTTGAAGGCGCAGCAGCCGATCATTCAAAAATACGTAATGGATGAAGTATTTAACAAAATGGAAACCGGCAACGCGGCCATTGCACCGTATTATGTGGGGGATTATTTTACCATGACCTGGAACTGTGAGGATTATGAGCTGTGCTTCTTTTACCCCGAAGAAGGCTCGAACTCTTTCTTGGACGCCATGTGCGTGCCTACCAGCTCGCGGAACCCGGAGATCGCCCAGGAGTATATCAACTTTATGCTTTCGGTAGATGAAGATCCCACCAAGAGCATTGCGGCTATCAATGCCGAATATATCTGTTATGCTACGCCGAATATAGCGGTACAGCAGGATGAACATTATCGCTATTTTGTGGAAAATGAGATGCATGAACGCGGCTATGAGCTGCTTTACAGTGAAAATTCCTTTGATTTTGAAGGGGAGGGCTTTGTCCGCCTGGATGACGCAACACAGCAGTATTTAAATGAATGCTGGGATCGCCTCAAGATTCAGGATGAGGAAAGCAGTCTGGTACTGCCCATCGTATGCGGCGTGATTGCTGTGGCGATTATCGGCGTTGTGGTATTCGTTGTGATACGTAAAAAGAAAAAGGAAAAATATTATCAGGATTAAACCTGCGCAACAGCCAAAGGCCGGAGAACTTCTCCGGCCTTTTTCGGCAGCCCGGCTGCGTTGTTTACAGTATTATTTTATGATGGTATCATATGGATGAAACAGGAAAAGGAGTGATTGCTGTGGCCTTTGATTATAAAAAAGAATATAAAGAATTCTATATGCCGCCCCAAATTCCGCATATTGTTGAGGTTCCTCCGATAAACTATATTGCGGTGAGAGGAAAAGGGAACCCCAATGAAGCAGGAGGAGAATATCAGCAGGCGATTTCTTTGCTGTACGGCCTTGCTTTTACTATAAAAAAGAGCAAAAAAGGTGCCCACAAAATAGAAGGGTATTTTGATTACGTCGTTCCCCCGCTGGAGGGATTTTGGTGGCAGGAGGGCATAGAGGGAATCGATTACGGAAAAAAAGAAGCTTTTTGTTTCCTTTCGGTAATCAGGCTTCCTGAGTTTGTTACCAGGGAAGAGTTTGCCTGGGCGGCAGAGCAGGCGCAGGAAAAGAAGCAGCAGGATTTTTCAAAAGCAGAATTTTGGACGTATGATGAGGGACGATGTGTTCAATGCATGCATATAGGTCCGTATGATAATGAGCCTGAAACCCTGCGTCTTATGGAACAGTTCGCAGATGCGAACGGCTATGCGGCAGAGTTGACGGAACATAGATTTCATCATGAAATTTATTTAAGTGATCCCCGAAGATGTGCGGCCGGCAAATTAAGGACTGTGCTCCGGCAGCCGATAAAAAAGAAGGATTGATACCGTAAGGAGAAAACTTTTAAATGTAAAAAATTTCCATATCCTTTTGGATTCGTATTGACAGACATTCGATTCCGACTATAATATAACTATAAAAAATTTGACTGCAGCAAAGGAGTGACTGCATGAAATTACTGATACTTACCTGCAATACAGGGCAGGGGCATAACTCCACCGCAGGCTCGATATCGGAAAAATTTACAAGCAACGGCTGTGAATGCACCGCGGCGGATTCCCTTGCGTTTTTATCTAAAAAAATGTCTCGGTTTATCAGCTCCTGGCATACAAGGATCTATCGTCATGCGCCGATCCTTTTTGATCAGGGATATGAGTATGCGGAAAAACATCCTTCGGTATTTGCTGATGAATCAATGGCCTATAATTTTTTTGGCCATGGCGTCAATAAACTCAATCGTTATATGGATGAGGGCGGCTATGACGGGGTTTTATGCGTGCATCCGTTTTCAGCCATCATGCTTACGGAAACGCTGCGCCGCTATCCCAAAGCCGTAAAAACGGGGCTTGTGGCTACAGATTATACCTGCAGCCCCAGCGTAGCTGACAGCCGGATGGATTTTTATTTTATTCCGCATGCGTCGCTTGCGCAGGAATTTATTTCCTGCGGTGTGCCGGCGGAAAAGATCGTTGCCAGTGGGATTCCCGTAAAGCAGGTATTTTTTGAGCGCGGCAGTAAGTCTGCGGCAAAAAAAGCGTTTGGTATGGAGCCTGACGTTCGTCATGTGCTGCTGATGTGCGGCAGTATGGGCTGCGGACCGATTGAGGAACTGGCGCTGGATGTGAGCAGCCGGCTTCCGAAGGGAGCCGTGCTTACCGTGGCCTGCGGCC
>URTC01000003.1 GCA_900550765.1 uncultured Clostridia bacterium
TTACCGGCAGTATCTTTATTTCTTCGGATAAAGCCAAAGGCTTTATTACTGCAGCTGACGTTAAGAATGGCAAGGTACAGAAGAGCTTTACTGTTTACAATACCGGTAAGCATGCCATTCAGGTACAGTTTTCTGCATCGGTTCTGCATCAGGGAACGCCGGAATCTTGGGAAGCTGTAAAAAATACCGAGTGGTATACGATTCCTGCGGGACAGAGCCAGTTGATTACCTATGAATGTGATGCGAAGGTAACGATTAATACAAAGGGATTTGAAAAAGAATATTCTTACGATCAATTCTTCCCGCGGTTTGATATCAAAGCTGAAGGAGATACCGTAAAGGCGGGTACTTCGTTTATTGTAGCGGGTATCAGTCCGGAAGTGCTTATGCAGCTGGATTCTTCCAATGCAAAGGAAAGCATGACGGTTTCGATGGTATATGAGCTGCCCACTAACAGCAGACCCGGCGGAGACCTTCTTCCGGTTGCGCTGATTGCAGCGGTAGTTGCAGCAGCGGTAGTGCTGGTAGTAGTAGCCAAAAAGAAAAAAGAGCAGGAGTAAGCCTGTCAAAATTTAAAGAGCCGCATTGCGGCTCTTTTTTTGTGCAGAAGCTCTTTAAAAGGACGGTTGCAAAGCGCCGTATTGATAAGCTGGCGGAAAAATAAAAAATACTCCTCCGTTTATGGAAGAGTATTTTTGTTATTATTTTAAAAAGCTTAATCCGCTGACAATCGGCGGCTCTTTTGCCTTTCCGGCGCAGACAGAAAAAAAGCAAATGATGCGTACAACCAGTAAAATGATCATGCAAACAGCGCCTGCGATCGGAACAAGGATGGTCCAGAACAGGATTATCATACAAAGGATTATCAGCATAGAAACGATTTCGATCTTTAGAGCCTGACGCACATGAAAAGCGGCATATTTTGAGGAATTTGCGGCTAAAAGCGCGATAATAATGCCAATAAAACTAAGCATATACGGCGCCATGGCAATGACTTTGTTTTGTGAAATATCCGCCGCATCAAATTCGGCGGTATGATCTGTGGGCGGAACTTGATATTGCTGCTGATACTGTTGTTGATATTGCTGCTGTTGTTGATATTGTTGTTGCTGTTGTTGTTCCGGCTGGGCTTGAACTGCAAGCGAAGCGCCGCATACATTACAGAACATTGCAGCATCACTGCATTGATTGCTGCATTTAGGACAAACTTTCATAAAGCAAAACCTCCTATTATTTTTTCTTTTTTGATTATAGCATTTTTTTACTGTTTGTCAATACGGTGCAGTAGCATATTTTTATATGCAAAGGTATAGAAAGCCAAATAAAAAACTATCGGAACGTTAGCTCCGATAGCAGAGAGGGGAGATCCGCTTTAGAGATAACAGCGGATATCGGTGACGAGCTGTTCTTCTGATTGAATCAAACGTTTGGTAAGGTCTTTTGAGCGTTCATCTGCCGCCTGATACTGATTCAGATATTTGTGTAGGGATTTTACACCCATATTGCAGCCGTCGGTCATCAGATCGGCGATGGATTCATCCGAAGCGTCTGCAGCTAATCTCATATGTGTTTTCATCCATGACATGCTTTTGGCCATGGGATTCGGTGCCTTTCCGTCATCCTGATATTGATCTAAAAGCTCCTGGATCTCACGGTCTAATTGTTCATGCTCCGCCTTGCACTGCTCCATGCGTTCATGAAACGGTTCCTTTTGAATGAGATCCAGAACTTCGTTGATAGAAGAAACGCCCATTTTTACGCCGGCATCACATTCGCGCAGCAGTTTTATCGTATCCTGTTCAATCATCTTTATGCCTCCTTTTTTTTAGTATACCCGATTCTCAGCGGTTTTTTCAAAAAACAATACGCCGGTACTTTCTTCTGTTTGCAAAATAAAATTTGAACCAGAATGATGGAATCGATAAAAGCGGCATGCCGTACAAAGAGAGAGGATGGTTCAAAAAATAGACTTTGATTCAAGATAGGATCGTTTGAAGGACGGAATTGCATAAACATTATGCTAATATGGTTGGTTTTATAGCGCAGCGGCGGTTTATTTGATTTCCTGTACTTCCTGTTTTTTTAATGTATATTCTTCTGCTGTGGAAATTAACAAGTGAAAAACCATACCGAATCCAAACATCCAGATTATGGTATCCATTGTCATAATTAAGATATTTGTTTTATATAGTATGAAAAAGATTCCGTAATATAAAAAATTGACAAAAAGAGAGTTTATCGCATTGTATTTTGTTTTTCCAAGTCCGATAAATATATTATCTGGCACTGCAGAAAAGGCGTAAGCAAAATAAAAGGGGAATAATTTAAGGGTAATAGATAGAATTTGCTGATAGTTCGTAAGAAATTCTACATTCCGGTAAAAGATGCCCCATAACGGGATGCTTGCAATCCATACAAAGAATATGATAAACAGTACGGTATAGTAATGGCTTTTTTTAAGATTTTTATATCCGGCCGCGCAATCTTTTTTAATAATCTCGGCTAATGCATTGATCGGAACCAGCAGATACCCCCATATAAAATTATTGGCGAGCCAATAATTTCCCTGTTCGGCTACCATATTTACCATTTTTCCGATCATCAGCGCATAGAAGATATTATCTATAAACTGCTGAGCGCCTGAAAAGAGTCCGGTTTTTGCCCATTCTTTTAAGATGGCGGTATCTGATTTTTTAAATTTTGAAGGAGAGAGATCGTGATAGAGAGCTAACAATAAAATACTGAAAAAACTTAATATGATATTTGTGAGGATATTCGAAAGGGCAACGCCTTCCACCTTAAAATACGGGATCATGATAAAATCGGAAAGAATCAGCAGCACTGCCTGTACAAGGAGAAGAATGTAAACATTTTTCACTCTGTTTCTTACGATAAAAACTACCTTGATAAATGTGGGAATTACTCCTACGGTAAAGGCTGCAGTCTCTAATATCAGATATCGGAATATTGCAGATACATCTGTTTCCGCCGGGTTCATAAAGGCAATAAGCTTTTGCCCGTAAAAAAATACGCCAAGCTGAAATAAAGCATAGAAAAGGACGGTGAGGATCCCAGCTTTAAAAACGAAATATTTAAAATCGTCTTTTGACTGAACCGATATTTTGTTGAGGATGGAATAGAGAGGAATGACGATAAACGCCAGAAGGGTTTCGTTGATCAGATCAAACCATTCCATTTGACCGATAATATCGAACCCCTCGGCAGAAATATTTACAGAAACTATAAATGTGCGCACGGTTTGATACATTGTAGGAACCAGTGCGGAAAGGCATAGTGCGAAAAAGAGCTTAAGATTAAATTGTTTATCATTCTTTGGTTTTTGGTTGTGTATCTTTCTTTTGAACATTTTTTTACCCGTTGTATTTTTATAGTGTGAAAAATATTTTTTAAAAGATAGAGCGTATTATAAAGGTCTGGCATTGCCGGGGGCGGGGAATCCTCTTCCTTTTGCTGGGGGAACGTTTGCTTTACTTGGAGGATAACAATCAGCAGGATGGCAAGCGATGATTGCCGGCGATTTTTTCGGTAGGCTTCAATTATTTTCTTATTATAATATATCGGACTGATTTTGTATATCTGTTGATAAGTTGGGCAGTCTATCCTTTATAAGTATACTAAATTATGGAGGCAAAATTGCATCGCAGCGGATATTTTAAAGGGTGGTACTTTAAATGCTGTACCGGGGAAAAAACGGTTGCGTTTATTCCCGCATATCATTACAGCAATAACAGAAGGACAGCGTCATTGCAGATCATAACCGATCATACGGCGTATCATTTGCCGTTTGAATCGTTGGAATACAGCGATAAACCGTTATCTGTAAAAATTGGAAATTGTGATTTTGGGGCAAAAGGAATTCATTTAAATTTTAGAGACCAGCATTTTAAGTTCGAGGGATCCCTCCTCTTTCGTTCCCTTTCGCCCATCCGTTATAATATTATGGGGCCGTTTGCTCTTGTGCCGTTTATGCAGTGCAGACATAGCGTTTACAGCATGACTCACGAAATTGACGGGCAAATTATATTCAATGATCAGCTGTTTGAGTTTCATCACGGAACCGGATATATCGAAGGTGATAGAGGATATTCTTTTCCCAAACGTTATATTTGGACGCAGTGCTGTTTTAAAAACGGATCATTGCTGTTATCGGTAGCGGATATCCCTTTGCTGGGCATTCATTTTACAGGTATTATCGGCATTGTTTTTTTGAACGGAAAGGAATACCGCATTGCGACGTATCTCGGCGCGCGTGTAAAACGAATTGAAAAAAATACAGTTACTGTCAAGCAGGGAAATTTTGAGTTCACCGCAATGATGTTAAAAAATAATGCCCAGCCGCTTTTAGCCCCGGTAAACGGTAATATGTGCAGAACGATTCATGAGAGCGCGTCCTGCAAAGCGTATTATCGCTTTTCGTATAAGGATAAGGTTTTGTGTGAATTCGTCAGCGATAAAGCTGGTTTTGAATTTGAATATCATTGAGTTCGATTTTTTTAAGTAAACGGCGAAGGCCGACGTGAAATTTTATTGGGGACTTGAACCAACAGAATGACTCATTGAGATTTTTTCTATTACAAACATAGTTGCCGTCTGCGTCTCTGTTTATAGGTGCAGCGGTAAGTTGAAATTGCAAGCAACGACTGGCTCATTTTCTCGTTAATATAATCCGGCATATTCAGCGGATTTATCTAATATTCAGTTTTTACTGTTTCTTTCAATATAGTGTGCCTTTTAGAAACAAAGTCTGCTTTGCCCGTGATTTGCCTTATGTTTATTAGCGTCTGTACTTGTTTCGCTACGAAGTATTCTGGATATTACGGTTTCTTTTTTTTATTAGATGACGTTGCGGTTTTACTATTCTTGCGGCAAAAGCAATTGATTGGTCTATTAAGTAATTTTCTTTGTATATCGCATTCATCCGCAAAGCGACTTCACCGGGGCGTTTGGATCTTTAGACGCGAAAATAAGAGGAACAGACTGCCTATAAAATCAGGAGTGGTGTTCCTCATTTTCACGCAAATTTTACAGCTCAACATCAAACATAAGCGCTGTATGACGGTTATGTTCTATACTGAATTTTATATGCCCGTTTTCATAAAAGCCATCGGAGTAGGAATATGAACCGGGGAAATTCGTTAAAACCGTTTTGTTTTTCCAAGTTTTCATATCGTCATCGCTTATCCAAAGGCAGAGAGGGAAGCGGCGCCCGTAACTGCGCCCTGAATTTATAAATTCGTTATTGTTAGGCGTATGTATCAGTGCAATTCTCCCGTTGTCAAGTTTCAGCAGTTTCGGTTTGTTTGAGGGATTGGGAATATCGGTTTTTATACATTTGCTCCAAGTTTCTCCGCCGTCGTGACTATCGCATCTCCAGAGCCAGCCGCTTCCGCAGTGGCGCATAAGCATAACTATAGTGCCCTCCGATAATTCGACGATTGTAGGTTCGCTCCAAATCCATCCGGGATTTACGGGTGTTCCGTCAACTTCCGTATCTTTCATATACATGCGACAAGCGTTATGGCGCGTATATGATTTGCCGCCATCGCTGCTGATTATCACACCGCTTTCGCAATACGGAATATTTGTATCAGCAATGTTATTACTTTTTTCCTCAAAAAATACTCTGTCGTGCTCTTCTTTCGTCACCGGATAATTTTGATACGGAGTGAGAATATTACCGTTTGATGTTGTTATTGTGCCGCGGATAAAAGTATATTCCGGAAAATGCGGGGGAGGACCCGCGTTTTTCCATGTGTGACCGTTGTCATAACTTTTCATCATAACGCATTTCCAATCCAAAAAATATCCCGTATGAACAGTGAGGTATGCCGTTATCTCATTCCCTAAGATGGTGACTTCCGTACAATATACAGCATTTCCGTCTTCAGGATACACAGGTACATTACCTGTCCAAGTTTTACCGTCGTCATTGCTGTAATACGCATAAACCCTATTTTCCGGGTGCGGCTCCGTTGGGCCGCCGCATTGACTGATACAGAGAAGTTCACCGTTTGCTGTTTTGCGCAAAATTGGCTCACAGCAGAGTGTGCTTGTGCAAATTTGCTCAATTCTAATGCTTTTAACCATATTAAAACATCTCCCTTATTTTTTTGCATCCGCTACTTAGCATATTGATTTCGCTTCCGCAAGAAATCAAATTCACATCGCAACTTTTTGAAAAATCAATAAGCTTTTGATTTGCCGTTATCATTCCCCAAAGTTTTTGTGCTGATTTTGCCGCTGCTGCAACCTTTTCAATGTAAGGTAAAACCACATCTGTATTTCCGGGCTTGCCAAGATCCGAAGAAAGGTCGTTCGGTCCTATAAATACGCCGTCAACTCCGTTTACGGCTAAAATTTCGTTTATATTTTCGCAAGCGCATACAGTTTCAATTTGAGCATATAGTTTCATATTTTCATTTGCCATAGGCATATAATCCTCAAGCCGCGGCGGATTATACAGCGTATGTGCGCGGTTTGTAGAAATTCCGCGTTTGCCTATAGGTGCATATTTTGCATATTCTACAACTCTTTCTATATCAGATGCCGTATTCGTCATCGGAAGCAAAAAGCTGCACACTCCCATATCAGCATATTTCGTTATGGTCGCGCGCCCGTTATCGGGCAGGCGCATTATTGTGTGAAAACCGCACATTTTGGAAATGAAAACAAGTTCGCTTATCACATGATAATCAAAAGCACCATGCTCGTTATCTATTATGATAAAATCAAGACCGCTGTTTTTCGCTATAAGGGGAAAATGTGAAAAGCAGACCTCTGAAAGCATTGTACCAGCTTTTATTTTACATTTTTCATTTGCCATTTTTTTAAGCCCCTCCATTCCTAAAATAATATTTTTTTGATATTCACATAAAAAGCCTTTTGCGGCAAAGTGCGCGACGAGTTCTTTATATATAAGTTCAGCGCCGCCACCGCCCACAATCAAATATTGTTTTTTCGGAAGGCGTGAAATCGCCTGTGAAACCTCAGATAAAAATTTTTCAAGTTGGAATTTTCCGTCAGAAAAAAGTACCGATCCGCCGGTGATCCCGCTGACTGTGAAAAGCCGCTTTTTTGAAAAATACGGTCGCTTTTCACAATTTTTACAAGTTGCTTCACTTTCGGCAAGTGTAGAAATTTGAGTGGCTGTTCCTATATTTAATAGATATGCGTTCTTTTTCTCAGCACCGCTTCCCCAAAAGCTTATTTGATGGTCACCCATAGGTGCATAAATATCAATGCCGCGGTATTTACCTATCATTTCAACCTTATCAAGTACGCTCGGAAGCACTAAATTATCAAAAAAATCGTATTTTTCAAGCGTACATGAGTTGAAAAATCCGCTTGCGCAGGCATCGGTTTTGTGCGTTATGTTTTTGCCTGTCAGCAAAAACGAAATATATGAGCCGAGAGTAAAAAATTCGCTTTCCGCAAGAATGCTTTCTTCATATGTGCAAAGGCTTGCAAGAGGTGAATTTTTCTTTATGGCAGTGCCGCTTTCTGAAAAATTAACATTGGTAAGACGGTAATTTGAAGTGTCGCCGCGGTTGTCGCGCCATGAAATATAATTTCCGAAAGTGTTGTGTCTGCGCAGCAGATAACCATGCATCTGGGCACAAATAAATGCACTTTTACACTCTTTTTCTGATGCGGTATTAAAAATTCGGTATATAATTTTGCGGATTTCCTCTTCCGAAATTTCATAATGCACACCGTCATTTATCAAAGGCATAGGGAAAGGTACAGAATCCGAAAACAGCTCGGCCTTTAGGGAAGGATCATAAACCATATATTTAATAAATGTACTTCCCACATCCAATAGGAATACGTTCACTTTTATCACCGAATATTATTTTACGAAACAATAATATCAAAGTAAATTGTTATTTGTGCTATAAATATTGACATTCTTGTTTTTGTGTGATATAAACGATTCAGGTGATAAAAATTGAGCGATGTATTTGAAAAATATATAAAATCAGATGGTTTGAAATTCAAGCATGCTAAAGGAATGCGCGATATTATAGGTAAGGAGTTTCATACTTATAATGAGATATTACTTTTTCTCGGTGAGGAAGCGGAATTTATTTCCGAGCATATAAAGCAGCCGCTTGCACCGAATACGCTTGTGATAATCCCCAAAGAGCGTTTTCATCAGTTCTATATTTCGGGTCCGGAAGAGAACTATCACAGATGCGTATTGAATTTTGTCGATATTCCTCAATTTGGGCAACTGATAAAGGAAGTGTTTTGTGATGTATATCTAATTCCAGAAATAACCGACGAAACGGCCCAACTATTTTCAAAGCTTTGCCGTGCGGCAGAGAGGGAGGGCTCGGAATATGAACGGCAAATATTGCTTTATGCAATTTTGGCTGAATTGCTCATTGAAATAAAGGAAAATCTGAAATTTAAAAGCAATAAAAAGGTATGTGAGAGTACTGTGAACCCGTTTACGGCAGCGGCTCTCGAATACATAGACGAAAATGCGGAGGGAGAATTGAATCTCGGAACTCTTTCTGATTATTTGCATATTTCAGCATCATATCTTTCGCATATTTTCAGAAAAGACCTTCATATATCCGTTTACCGCTATATTTTAAAAAAGAAGCTTGTACTTGCAAATCATAAAATATATTCAGGTATACCGCCAATGCAGGCGGCAGTTCAATGCGGCTTTAAAGATTATTCGGGATTTTATAAAATGTACAAAAAAGAGTTCGGAATTTCACCTGCAAAAGCCAAAAAAGTATAAAAACAGTACGGAGTTTCCTCAAATATTTTTATGCTGATAAAAAAGGTCCTTTCTATGTGTTTTTCGCCGTTTGAATCGATTTCTTTTTTATAGGAATCACTTTCTAAAATGGGAATAAAAAAAGCAGATGGCTTTAAATTTCCATCTGATTGATTTTATTCCCATTTTCGGTTTCGTAGGTTCAAATAGTGTCAGAATAGGATTTTTGATGTTTTGAATTTATCAAACTATCTTCAAAAAATTGCTCCAATTAAAAGAAAAGTCGTCGCGAACGCTACATAGTCCGCGACGACGTGGTGCCGGAAGCGGGGGTCGAACCCGCACGGTGTCGCCACCACTGGATTTTGAATCCAGCACGTCTGCCAATTCCATCATTCCGGCAGGGGATGGGAAAGACCCGCGTTTTTCCTTGGTGAAAAAAAGCACCGAAGGGTGCTTAGGCAGCTTTTTCTACTATAAAAAAGCTTTGCGAGCCTGGCATAAAATGGAGCTACCGGCCGGAATCGAACCGGCGACCTGTTCATTACGAGTGAACCGCTCTACCGACTGAGCCACGGTAGCATCATAGACTATTATAGCAAAATTTTTTTATTTGTCCAGCTAATTTTATTATTATTGCAAAAAAATATCTCTTTTCTTTTAGGCAAGCGCAATGGCCGTACGGAATGATACGGATTCTTGGGAAAGCGAGTAAAAGTTTCCTGTTTATAGTTGACCTTCTTTATGAAAAAGTGTACAATAAACGGACAGAAAGAAGGAAGAAGAATATGCTTACAAGTAAACAGCGCGCCCGTTTGCGCGCCTATGCCAATCCAATGGAAACAATACTTCAGATCGGAAAAGACGGGATTAACGAACAACTGATCATACAGGTTGATGACGCGCTTACCGCGCGTGAACTTATAAAGCTCCGTGTGCTTGAAAACGCGCCGCTTTCTGCCCGCGAGGCCGCTGAAGAATTGGCACAAAAGACCAACAGCGAAGGGATACAGGTGATTGGCACCCGTTTTGTGCTTTACCGCAGGAATCAGGATAAAGCAAGATATGATAACTGCCTTTGATAGCCTGTAGTATAACGAAAGGCAGGAATGCCATTCTATGCAGAGGTCTATTGGAAAATGAATGAAGCAAAAAGGAGCGAACAATGAAAAATTTTGATGCGGGATGGAAATTCCATCGCGGAATGTTTGATGAAAAGACCGATATCTCTTTATGGGAAGACGTAACGCTGCCACAAGATTTTTCTATATCCCTGCCTTTTGCGGGGCAAAGCGAGTATGCTTTTGAGGGAACCGAGCCAAAGGATTGGCAGGGCGATGCGCTTAACGGATTTCTTGCCAGAGGAAAGGGCTGTTATGCCAAAAATTTTTCACTCGAGGTTCCCGAGGGATACCGTGCGTTTCTTGTTTTTGAGGGGATTTACCGTAACTGTACCGTATATATCAACGGGATTGAGGTTTCTCGCCAAAGCAACGGATATATGGGATTTGAAACGGATATTACCGATGTTTTAAAACCGGAGAACCGCGTTTTTGTAAAAGTGGATAACGGCCGCCCGGGAACCTCGCGTTGGTATACGGGCAGCGGAATATACCGCCATGCTTTTCTTGATATCCGTCCTGAGAATTATCCCCGGGATGTATTTATTACTACGCCGGAAATAACCGGAGAATATGCGCAGGTTCATATAAGCGCAGGTTTTGCAGCGTCCGCAGAGGGAACGGTTATGATTTTGGCGCCTTCGGGGGAAACTGTGTCAAAAGCAGAGTTTAAAGGAATATTGGAAGCTGATCTCACGGTAGAAAAGCCGTTTTTATGGGATATAGACTCGCCGGCTCTTTATACGGCTGTAATTGAAGCTGCCGGCAGCCGGTTTACGTATCGATTTGGTATCCGCAGCATTGAACTGATTGCCGGAAAGGGACTTTTCTTAAACGGCCGCCGCGTGATGTGCAAGGGCATGAATCTTCATCATGACTTAGGTGTATGCGGCGCCGCCGCCTTTGACGGGGTGATTGAATACCGCCTTAAAACCTTGAAGGAGATGGGCGTCAATGCACTGCGGCTTTCGCATAATCCGCACGCACCGAAAGTGCTTCAGCTGTGTGATGAGCTTGGAATTCTTGTTTTTGACGAATGCTTTGATAAGCTGACGGATCAGTATGTGGATGATTTTGAAGGGACCTGGCACAGGGAACTGGAGGCGTTTATCAAGCGGGACAGAAATCATCCCTGTGTTTTTATATGGAGTGTGGGCAACGAGACCGATCAGCAGCGGCTTGGCGGAAAAGCGGGCGCCGAGTATATAAAAAATATCGCTGATTATGCCAAAACGCTTGATCCTACGCGCAAGGTGACCTGCGCGCAATATCCATGCAGATATCAGGGGATCACATGGAACGACGAGGGATGGCAAGATTCCGAACCAGCGGAAATGTGCTGGTCAACGGATGTTTGCAGCTGTAACTATACCTGGGAATTTTTTGAGAAGGATCTTCAAAAGCACCCTGAATTGATTTTTATACAGAGTGAAGCGGCCGTGGGATATGCGGATTTATGCGGTTGGAATAAAATAAACGAGCTTCCCACGGCAGGGCAGTTCTATTGGGGCGGAATCGATTATTTGGGGGAAGCAGTTTCCCCGAAATATCGCGGCTGGTGGCGCGGCTTTTTGGATATCACGTGTCATAAACGCGCCATTGCGTACCAGGCGGAGGCGGCGTTTCGGCAAACGCCTGTCATCCATATAGGTGTGGTGGGCAGCCGTGATGATATGATGTGGAATGATGCCAGCTTGGAGTGGATGTTTGTTTTTGACCATTGGAATTGGGAAGAAGAGCGTATGCTTGATGTAATCGTATACTCAAACGCGGCATCGGTAAAGCTGTTTCTTAACGGCAAGGCCATAGGTGAATGTGCGTTTAGCGGCTGTTTCAGCTTTAAAAAACAGGTTCGTTTTGTTCCGGGGAAAATAACAGCTGTGGGCTATGATGAAAACGGAAAGGAAATATGCCGGCATCAGCTTGAAACCGCCGGAAAGCCCGCCGGAATAAGGCTTGTACCTTCGGCCCGCTGTGTTGCCGCCTGCGGAAATGACGCTGTGGCGGTAGATGCTGAAATTGTCGATGCCCAAGGCATTTTGTGTCAGCGCAACAGTGATACACTCATTTTCACTGTTGAAAACGGAATATTTGCCGGTATAGGCAATGCCGATCTTTGTACGGAGATCCCTTACGGAACGAAAGAATATCCTGCCTTTTTAGGCCGCGCACAGGCAGTTATAAGAGCTGACGGAAGCGGCCGTGATATAAGGCTGAGCGTACGATGCGGTGATTTTTTGAAAAGCATTGTTCTTCCGGTGATGTAAAAGATTGTGGTTGGTTCAAAGGAGATGCTTTTTTAAAAAATGTAAAAGTAAAAAAAGAAGAATGTGCTGATGGAATGAAAAGGCTCACGGCAATGGCCGTGAGCCTTTTGCATACGAATGCCGTCATTAAGTTTTTTTATACGGTATATTGTGAAAAAAGCATACAAAAACCTATACCGATGCTGTGCCAGATCGGCAAAATTAAATCTTTTTGTTGATAATGATTTTATAGGACTCTTTGGGATCCTGATTCAACGGTCTCGGATGAGGAATCAAGCCGCACAGATAATCCAGAGAAATGTTATAATACTCGGCAAGGGAAATCAAGTGATGCAGCGGAATTTCTCGTTTACCGGTTTCGTAAAGCGAGTATTGCTGTTTGGTAATTCCCAAATGGCGTGCAATCGTATCCTGCTTTTTATCAGCGTCATCTCTAACGTCTTTTAGGCGCGGGTAAAAATACATAATATTCACCTCGCCCATAATATAACATAATCATCCAATTTTTTATTTACAATCATTTAAAGAGGTGATATTATATTATTTGCATCATTTAAAAGAATGATTTATTGTAATATTTTGTAATATTTTGTAAGAAAGAAAAGAATGATTTATCAATTGCATAGAAAATAAAGAAGGAGATGGGAGCGGACTATAAAGATTTATGCCTTGCTAAAGAACTTATATCTGTCTTCCGGTATCCCGAAAGGTAAAAATGCCTTCATAGTCACAGTCCAATGCATTTGCAATAATCTTAAGGTCCCTTTCCGTAAGCCGGTCCCGGTATAATTTATTGTATAAATAGGAGCCTTTGTATCCTAATTTGTTGCTGAGTTCGCGAATCGTCATGTTTCTTTCTACGAGAATGATCTTTATCTTCTTTGCCATACTCATTATTATTTCACTCCTTTTATTTATGAAAATTATACATGATTTTTGTAAAAACCGCAAACAAAAGTGGGAAAAAATAAAAAAATCTTCTATTATTCGGAATAAAATGAGAAGATTTCCTCTTTATAATAATATTTTCCTCATAATTGAGATACTAAATAGCACAAAACACCTATTAGAAAGACATTCAAAACAATGTTTGGGCAAATAAAGTGTTTTATTCTTCTTTTGCCGGCTCCGATTCGGGAGAGAGTCCACACAGATAATCCAGGCTTACATTATAGTATTTTGCTAACTGGATCATCTTGTTCAGCGGAAATTCGTACTCTCCGATTTCCCAGCGGCTGTATTGCCGCTGTGTAGTGTTCAGTTCTTGGGCAATTTGTTTCTGTGTTAAATGAGCTTGACGGCGCAGTTCTTTGGTTTTAGGAAAACGCATATCTGTACCTCTCCTGTCTATTTTTTGTAAATGTTTGTAGCCGTAAAGGATAAAACATTTCATTTTTATTATAACATAAAATATCAGATGTTTTGTAATGCAACAGTGAAAATGTGGTAAAAAATTTTTAAGAAAAAATTCTGCGGACAGATTAGCGGGATTTGAAAGAAACGCTTTTTTCATACTATAAAAGCAGCGTATTTGCACAGTGCGCGGATATTCTTTTAGAAGATTTTTTTATGCAGCGTTTTGGACATTGTATATAAAATACAATTGAAAAGAACCGGATTTTAACTGAAAACAGAAAAAAGTATTTACAATCACTTTCTTCGCGGATATAATAGTACCGAATAAAACATACAGCGGAGGGATTTCTATGATTTTTGAGCAGTATGACCGCATTGTTTTTGCAGGAGATTCTGTAACAGATGCCGGCAGTACAAATCCTGTGGGGGACGGTCCCAACCAGCTTGGGAACGGGTATGTCCATATCGTGCACGCTCTGTTAGCTTCGTGTTATCCTGAACTTACGGTGCGGGTTACCAATAGCGGTATCAGCGGTAATACCAGCCGTATGCTTTTGGAGCGGTTTCAGCGCGATGTAGTTGATCTTGCACCGCAGTGGGTTTCGATTTGCATCGGCATTAATGATGTGTGGCGGCAGTTTGATCTGCCTGCGGCGAGAGAGCAGCATGTACTGCCCGAAGAATACCGCAGTAATGTAGAGCAGATGATTACGATGATCTCCCCTAAAGCAAAGGGTGTTTTTTTAGCTTCGCCCTATTATATGGTGCGGGATACGGCTGAGCCGATGCGCGCGCGTATGGACGAATATACTGCCATCTGCCGGGAAATGGCGCAAAAGCACGGCTGTGTCTTTTTGGATTTTCAAAAGGTCTTTGATGCGTATTTGGCTTTGGGGAGCAGTTATAATGTTTCGTATGACAGAGTACATCCAAATTTGACGGGAGCTGCTTTGATGGCCAGGGAATTTTTGAAAGCCTTCGGGTTTGATTTTTTACATGCTCCGAAAAAATAATTTTACCGTACCGGGAGAAAAAGCGTTTTTTAAACGCTTTTTTGTTTTTTTGGGAATGTCCCATCCGCAGCCTAATGAGAAAAAACCGTGTTAGAATGGAAGAGGAGACAGAAAATATCGTCTTTACAAAGGAAAGGGAGGATGGTACAATATGAATGTATTTGATGAAGCGGCAAAAAAATTGCTGGAGCTTTCAAAGGCCGGCGCGGATGTATGGGTTAAGCGGATGAACGACAGCCCCAAGGATATTCGGGTTTGTGAAGGACAGGCGACCGAGGATACGCAGACTCGTACCTGCGCACTTTGCGTGGCGCTGAATCACACGGTATTTAAAAACAGCAACAAGCCGGAATATTTCCATCCGCACTGTAAATGCGAGATGAAGGAAGTTGAACTGCGTGAAGTGACGTTGGATTTTCCTATAGAGAAAATTACCGGGTATTTATTTGTTAATGAAGGTAAGAGGAAATTGATGAAATCTATGGGGTATGTTATGGAAGATGCCCAGGAAATTTATGATGAGATCGCGGAAAATGCACGGAAGCAATATTTAAGCGGGAACTATATATTAGGGAAACTTAGCCCAAATGGCCAAAGAATAACTATAAATATGGAAGTAAAGGGGAAACAGGAAAAAGCAGATAAAATTTATGAATTTAAAACGGGCTGGATGGTCTATCCGAACGGAGAATTGCATAATAATACGCCGTTTGGCGGTTTTGTAAATTAAAAGAGGAGATAATTTATGAAATATTTAGACAGAGTGCGGATTCTTAGCGATGATTATGAAGAATACGGTATTAAACGAGGAGATGAAGGACATCTTTTAAATGCTGAAATTCGTTATGGAACTTTTTTGTTTTTTCGAGACAACCCTGAAACCGGCGCGGACGACTGCGATGCCGATGTAAAGATAAGCGATATGGAGTTGGTAAAGGATTGGGGCATGACAGATGAAGATATTTTAAATGCTTTGCCAAACCATGACCCAGCGTGGTGGTGCAAGGTGGAGGACGGCTACATCTGGAACCTGAAAGGTGAGAGAAAGAACAAAATTCCGTATGATTACGACAGCTAAAGAGGAAGAAGAAAAGATATTTTTTTATCATGCGCAAAAGCTAAAGCGTTGTATTTTGTTTCCTCTGATGAGGGAGAGAAAGTGCTGTTTTTCAGGAGCCGGAGGAGCTTGATAGATATAGGGAGAGGGTGCTGACAGCACCCTCTTTTTTATGGAAATACAGAGTCAAGGGACCGGTTAAAGTATTTTATTTGCACCGATCAGAGCGAATTCTGCATCAAACAGATCGATGGCGATGGTAAAGGACTGCAGAAGATGCTGTGAATCACAGGAGATCTGTAAAACACTGGCGGAATCGGTCGCTTCCGATGCGTGCAGTTTTACCGCAATGGCTTCTTTTGCAAAATGATGGAACAGCGAGGATATATTTTTTCCAACCGTTAGGGGAAGAATTTGTTGGAAGTGATCGTAATTTAAGATCAGTTTGCCGACAGTGGATCCGGTCAGCCGGCTGGCCGCTTCAGTGACATAAAACAAATCAAGCCGGCGGATACGGTCATTCACGATAAAAGTCTGGTTGGAGAGAAATTCGGTGGGGAGCGGTGCACCGCTGAGCTCGTGGGAAAAACCCCGGTCGATTACGCAAAGGGGGATTCGAGTATCCTTTGCGGTAGGCGCAGACGCAAATTTTCCTGCCGGTGTTAGGAGGTACCCAGGAACCGAAGACAGCGCCGTCCAGGGAATATAATAGGCAGAATCTCTTCTCCAGGCAGAAAGGGCTGTCATGTGGTCACTGTTTATATTTTTGGAGATATCAATGGATATCCCTTGGCCGATAGGTGTTAAAATGGGCGGCATTTGCTTGGAGGGAACACCGGTGGGAAACTCGCAAGGGGGATTTTCTGCTGCTCCACAGTCAAACAGCGGGGTGATCTGTATCGTGCTGCCGGTGCGTACAGAAAGTGTGAGGGTGCTACTGCGGCGGCCAAACGTTTGCTCCGCCTGCCCGCAAAGGATGGTGTCGTTTACGGAAAACTGCACATTACTGTCGTCAGAATAAAATACCAGGCGCAGGGTTTGGATTTTTTCGTCTTTGACCAGAACAGAAAGTGTTTTCCCGCAAACGGTATATTCTGCAAACGGCAGTGAGATCGCGGCCTGCGGCCATCGGTCATCCAAAGAGGGCGAAAGGCACAATTCGGTACCTGCTTTTTGAACACGGATGCCGAAAATGCCGGAAACAGCGGTATAGAGGAAAGACGCGCAGGGATTTCCAAACAGATAATTACATTCGCCTTTTCCCTCGTCATTGAGGCGCTCGGGCGAGCTGCCCGGAGACTCGGTAAATACTGTTGCGCCGCGGGCTGCAGCGTGCATCAGGGATAGAGCTAAGTTTTTATCACCGATTTTACAAAAAGCCCGGGCGGTTTCTGCCATTTGTGTGGGCATTACGTTGTTGTTGCCAAAAATGTCGGGCTTTAAATCACCTACGCGCATAAGAAGCTCACCGGTTTCAGCAGAACGGAACAGGAGCGTTTCCTTTAAATGCTTTAGGCCGCCTAATGAATATTTTTCTTCAAAATTTCCATAGAGAGCGGGAAAGATCAAATCGGTATAGTAATGCGCGCTGTGACGGATCCCTTGAAGATCCAGATGACTGTAAAAATATCCAGCCTCCTCGTTCCAAAGTTTTTGTTTGACGGCGGATTTCATTTCGTCGGACCGTTTTGAAAATACGGCGGCATCTTCTTGCTTGCCAATCAATTTGGCCAAATAAGCCAAT
>URTC01000004.1 GCA_900550765.1 uncultured Clostridia bacterium
TAATCTGCTTATTCAGCGCAGATGCGGTGATAAACTCGGTGATGGTCATTTTTGCCTGTTCCGCTTTTGTTTTGATTGCTCTGTGGTCGCTTTCGCTGAGACGCATAGCGACCATTTTGGTCTTGTTCTTAGTTTTGTTTACCTCTCTTTCCGCAACCGTTCGGCTGCCGTAATAATATGGGGGTTCGGGGTTGCCCCGACAAGCTGTTTGTAGGGCGTTGCCGTGTGCGGCGGCGTCTATACAAACAATATGCTTGCCTATCCCTACGGGATAGTTTTCTTCTGCCGTCGTGTATAGCGTTGTGCTTTTTCGGGAATACTACCGACAGACAATAGCGGAAGTGTACACGTACACTCGCAAAAGACGGATACGGTATCGTCCCCAAAGCCGATGCCGTCCGTTATTCTTTTTTTGCTCTCCGTTCCATTCTCACAACCTTTCCAATGTGTTATTCGGGGACAAAAAAACAGCCCCACATATCCACAGCAAAATAGACCGTCACAAAACGCACCAAGCGGAAGGGTGCGCACACGTTCACGGCGTATGCTTGATATGTAAGGCTGTATAGTTCAAATACAGTTCTATTCAGTTGTCAAAGTATATGTTCCTCGCCGCCGACTGCTCGGCGGTGTAAAGCGTTGCGGCTCCTACAGCTTAAAAGCCGTGCTTCACTTTGAGCAGACTCATTATACCATAAATTTTGGAAACTGTCAATACATCCGCCGTGACGGTGCAAAAAGCATATACACGGCAGAGAAAAAAGCAAGTAATTTATAAATCGCTCCGTTATCCGCTGGCGGCTCAAATCGGCTACGGGCAGTCCTGCTCGGCAGCATTGCAAAGGGCAGATACATATTGCGGCTCGGCTCAAAGATCGCTGACCTTAACTGGAAATTATGACCGTCATTTGACAAAGCCTTGTAGATTTATTTTTGATTTATGACGGATTTATCCGTTCATTTTCAAATGATACCGGAACCTCGTTTTCGGTATGATGCGATGACTTCTTTTCGGTATGACAGGGGGAACATTCGACTATGACTGTCCCACTTCCTCATTTCGGAAGTGGGGGGATTTACCTCTTATCATAACGAAAATAATTATCATCTTTCTTATCATAAAAAACCGTAAAAGTTGTGTATTTGAAAACGAGAATCATCTCAAAATCATTCCGAAATTTTATCATTCCGGAAGGTTAGGTCATTTTCTATGAATTTTGATAGATTGTCATAAAAAAGCGTAAATCATAGGTGAACTACGTTTTTTTCGCAGTGCATTTCGTTTTTTAGGGGCAATAACCCCTATTTTAGTGGGTAGAAACCCCTTTTTTGATAAATAAGCCTATCATAAATCCTAAAGGGGACACGTTTTTAAAAACGAAGATGAAATTATGGGGGAATTGAATTTGACCGATTTCTGAGGTGCGATCAGAAAATTATTGGGGAAATAACGGGGGAAAGTTTCCCCCGTTATTTCCCCCTTGTTTTTGTGCTGCAGGGTGTGTCGTATGTGCTGTCGTACCGTAAAAATCCGGAGAATAATTTAAGACGAACAAGGTGTAACCCAAGTAAAAAAACGATGATACTTACCGCAGTACCCGTTGCTACATTCATAATGCGAATCTCTATTTCTGTCATTCCCTCAAATGATACAAGCATTGACCTTTGCAATGAGAATATAGAAACAAATGCATCTGCAAAAGAGATATTTCGCAAAGTTATCAATTTTATTGATGTGCTTTTTCGTGCCTTTATCCAATTTACCGTTGCGAGTGTAATTTTAGAGAAAGCATATACCGCAATCGCAAGCATAACTATCAAATGAAATACAGTTCCTCTATCTTTTACAAACGAAAGAACAACTGTTGCTGTTAGTGGCAAAGACAACACCATCAGCATAACACCTGTAAAATGAACAATACCCATTTTTTTGCTATTGGATTGAAGAACAACAAAACGAATAATGCTCAATATGGCATAGTAAATGCCAATAGTAAACAACCACAACGATTGCGACACAACACCGGAAACGATATGGTAGGCACTATAAACCATATTAAAGATTAACCCGACAAGTGCGATCTTTAATACTCTACTCATAGGTTTTATTTCCATAGATGCAAACCGAGATTATTTCTGATATTTCTTTGATGGATCTATCGCACCCGTTTCTCAACCATTCAAGCACAATAGCATTGATGCCATTAAGATAATACATCATCACATATTGCCTAACATTCGGCGGATATTCAAATCTATCCAATATGGGATAGAATATACTTTCAAACATCCGCTTATACACATCCTCAAACCCAAGAGTTTTATAATGTGCTAATGCGATATTGAATACTTCCTTGTTGTCTTTGATATAGGTCAAATACGGATTTAGATATTTGTCGCAAACAAAAATCAGTTCATCGAGATTGCGGTCTTTTAGTTTGAGAACAACCGATTTTGTATCAGTTGTAAATTGTGCGAGAAAATCATCCAATAAATACCGTGCCGTTTCATTGAGCAAATCGCCAATAGTTTCATAATGCAGATAAAATGTTGAGCGATTCACTCCCGCAGCTTTGCATATCTCACTTACAGTAATATACTCAAACGGTTTCTTTTTTAGCAAAGAGATCAGTGCAAGGTCCATTTTCGTGGCAGTATTAAAATATTTGCTTTCCGATTTATTCATATTACCACCCCTTGCATTCTTTTCTTACTTTTCAGCAATTTCACGTGCAAGTTGCACGATTTCATAAGCGTACTTGGATTTGCCCTTTTCAAGCAGTTTCTTATAAATGGGATAATTTATACCGCAACCAATCATACCGATGATACCAACAATGATACCCATTACCATACCGCCGCCAATTTCACCCATTGCCATACACATACCTGTTCCAAAGATAAGCGCAGATACAATACCACAAGAATAGGTAAAAATATTTGCAGGGAGTTTTGCTCGGTTATCCAGCTTTTTAAGTGCAACAATTTTGGAACTTTCTTTCGGTGCATAGTCCTTTGCGATTGATTCTGCTAAAATTTTGTCTGTGTTCATTTTAAGAACCTCCTTTTGATTTTGTAACCATAGTTTACATCACGGAGATAAATAAATGAACAACACGGAAAGCAGAAAGTGTTGATTTCAAGATTGATTACAGATTATTTGTAATTATATCATAAAAATATGAAAACTTCTACATAGACAATCCTGTTAATTAGCAATAGCGGCAGAGAGGTATTAATCTCCCTGTCGCTATTTTTTACACGCTATCTTTATAAACTAAATATGTACTTGCTACTCTTGGTGGTAATGGTGATATATTCCTCGGTTTTCTCTATCTCACCGTATCCCGTAGTCAGCCGAAAATCCTTGTTATCGGTCAGCATTATAAATTGCTTTCCAAGGTTTTTGTGCTGACTTTCACCTACGTAAAGCATTCCTTTACAGCCTGTAAATTTGCACCGCCAATCCCACTCATATATATTTCTGTCGTCAAGCTGCTCTACCGAAACGAGCGTAGCGTTTTCAATGGTTTCAATGATTTTTGCCATACGCTCACCTCATTCGCCGTACATCTGGCATTCACGGACAAGGCTCATTATCTGCTCGTCACTCATATCGGGATAGCGTTCTTTGTACTGCTTGTAGAGCGTGTTTTGCGTTGTGCTGTCGGAACGCTCTATGGTGTCGCAGTAGTCCTGCAAAGTGCCGTTTAACGCCATCACAGCGTATTCAGACGGCTTTTCTACCTTGAGGTCGTTCAGTTTCCCTTGTGCCTTGATACCGATGCTCAAATCGGCTTCTATGCCTTTACACAGCAGAGCAATAGTTGTGCCGTCCGAAAACAGCAGTTCTACTGTGCCATCGTCCCAATTAAACTTGCATTTGATAGTGTTCATTTTCATTCCTCGCAATACTTGTTATTTTTCGTAAGCAATGTATCGCACGGATTGATTCAGCCCAAAGTATCTTTAATTATGGGAAACTCCGCGTTCCCATTTTGAAACACTCTGTGGTGTGATGCAAAGAAATTCGGCAATATCCTCTTGAGTTAAGTTTTTTGCGATACGAAATCTTTTTAGATTTTTGGATAAATACAACATAGAAATTGCACCTTTCAATTAAATTTATTTCATTATAACTATATATAAGTCGGATTATCAATGGCGCGTTAGTTGAAATCCATTCAACCTCTAAAAATGAGCCGTATCTCCCACATCATATTTTCGGATACTTTCCGAAAATTTTATAGTGAGGTATTTTCTTTCGGAAGATTAAAAATAACAAAAACCGATGCAGCAGATAAAAAGCTGTCTCCGTTTTTAAAACTTCGTTGGGAATCCGCATTGTTTAAGGCGGACGATGTTTTGGTAAAGAAAAACCATGTAATAGGCCGGAGGCAGGAATGGCTTTAGTGATGAAAAAAAGCGAAGGAATAAAATAGAGGTAAAAAGAAAATACGGTTCGCTTTCTTTATCAGAGAGCGGTTTCAAAGTGCAAGCTTTAACGGAGCGGGAGAAAAGGTTAAACTTATGTGGCTTCCTCTGTTTCACTTTCTGCTCGTCAGCGCCCTCGTTAGAGGAAGCCGAGAAAAACGGAGCTTTCAAAACAAAAACCGTTGCTGACAACAAACTTTCACTATTACAAACTGTTGTGCCATATTGGAATATAATGCAAACCTTCTCCTTGAAATGTAATTGTAAAATGAAAGGTAGCATATGGAGGATTTCCATATATCTACCTTTGCTTTACGATTGTATTGCACATAGAAGCACGGTTCTTAGTTTTTGCACAAGGGGATATTCCTTAGCATTGCTTCATCAACCGGATATAGAATTCCACAGCGCGCTGCACGGTTTCCAGCCGGATCCGTTCATTATTACCGTGAATCGTCGCTCGCTCTTCACTCGTCAGATCCATAGCAGAAAAACGGTATACATGGTCGGAGATTCGACCGTAATGGCGGCTGTCGGAGCATTGTACCATTAAATACGGTGCGACCAGGCAGCCTTTCCATGTGCCGGCAACGCTGGAGGCAACCTTATCCCAGGCCTCGCATCCTGTTTCGGAAATCCGGCTTGGGTTCATACCATGAAGTGCTTTTAACGTTACGTTATCATTACCGATCGTTTTTGCAATGTATTGCATGGCGCTATCCATCGTATCCTCTGGGTTCAGCCGGATATTGGATACCATAGAGGCTGTGGGAGGAATTACGTTGGAGGCCTTGCTTCCTTCCATCTGCGTAAAGGCTACCGTTGTACGCATCAGGGCGTTGAGTTCACCGCCGCTTTTTTTGCAGATGGCGTCCAGCAGGCCGCGGAAACACCAAAGGTTTGCAAAAATCAGCCGATAAGCAAAGGAAGAATGTCTGCCAAGGGTGTCGAACATTTCAGCTACGGGCTTTGTGATATGCGCTTGAAAGGGATGCGCTTCTATTGCGCAGCAGGCTTGTGCCAGCACGCCTACCGGTGTATGCTTTTTCGGTGCCGAGGCATGACCGCCGGAACTTGCCACCCGATATTCCAGGTCAAGCATTCCTTTTTCCGCAATACCGATCAGACCGCAGGGCTGTTTTACACCCGGAAATACATTTTCTACTACAGCGCCGCCTTCATCTACCACCAGGGCAGGAGTAATGTTGTTTTGCTCAAAATAATCCACAATATGGACTGCTCCCGGGCCGTTGACTTCTTCGCCGCCTGAAAAGGCGAAATAGATATCATTTTGGGGTACAAAACCCTTCTGTATCAGCGCTTCGGCGGCGGAAAGAACACCGTTAAAAGTAACTTTAGTATCCAGTGTTCCGCGGCCCCACATTACATTGTTTTCTATAATCGCTTCAAATGCAGGCTTTTCCCAGTTCTCTTCTTCTGCGGGAACTACGTCATAGTGTGCCATCATAACAGAGGGCTGTTTATGATCCTTTCCCTTCCACAAAAACAGTAACCCCCGGTCCTCTAACCGCGTAAGACTGCAGACGGAAAATATCGCCGGATAAAGCGTAGGCAGCATCGCAATTAACTTTTCAAATTCGGCATTATCTTCTCGGGCTTTATCACGGTAGGATACGGTCTTGCATTTTACTAATTCTCCTAAAGTGTAGACCGCCCGGTCATGGTCAAAGTCCGCCTCTTCCGCTTGCGGAGCTGTTTCCTTTTTGGGCTTGAACATTGCTGCGCGAACCAGAAGCACTGCGGCAAATAAAAGCAAGATTCCTAACAGAATGAAAAATACGATCATGTTTTTTGCCTCCTTACAGCCAGCCCTTTTTATACATGATGCGCGATACGATTAAGGTAAATATTACGCCTACCGGAACCATGATTCCTACGGTACCGGCATTCATGGCCGGAATGAAAATAAACAGTGCCAGCATCAGAATAATCGGCGCAATGGATATTTTCCAGTTTTTGGAGATAAATACGACACCCAAGCCGCCGAAAAGCGCCGGAAGGATCTGGGCAAAGGCCGGGGCGAGTACAGGAGAATTCAGTACCGGTGTAAGCGGAACAATAAGAATGACGCCCAATAAGATGATCAGAGTGGTAACAATACTGGAGACTGCAATGGAAATCGTAGAGATGACCTCGCCCTCTTCAGAATTTGCTTTAACGCCCGCCTGCTCCAGAGCGTTTAATGCGCAGGGCAGCTTTAAGTTGGAGATATTTCCCGTTACAAACGAAAGATATGATCCCCCTGCGCCCAGCATGGGAATGTAGGTGATAACTTCAACAACGCCCACAGCCGCATACATAGGAAAAGTAGAGATAAGGCCTAAAAGCAGCCCATGCCAATCTGGAACGGCTTTAAATATCAGTGCCACTGCAATCGGAAACAGCAGCATAACTACCAGCATAGTAAGATTCCATATCCGTCCGCTTTTATGTACGGAATCCATATATTCTTCTTTTTTTATGTCTTTCATTGTTTGTACTCCTTTCTATCCCAACCACGCGGTAATCGGCACCGCAGAGGCCATTCCGGCAACAAGACTGATAGGCAGTGCATAATCCTGCACCCAGCGCCATTTCAGCTTGGAGACCAGCAGACCGCAGAAGGCCATTACAAAGGCCGAAACCATCATGACGGCAACGGGGATCAGACCGCTGGTGTCATGATTAAACAGCTTGGTAACGTCGCAGAACACATAGCCTAAAAAAGCGGAGATCATACCGATGAACATTGCGTTGTTAAAAATATCGCTCCATTTTTTATCGCGCTTTTCAATATTAATCATGCCTTTTTGCATCTTTTTGCCGATTACAGCTACCAGCCATATGCCCACGGTGATACTGATGGTCATTACCAATGCGATGGTAACGTATTGGGAGGCCGTTAAGGATTCTACCTGACCAAAAACAAGTCCCATAGCGCTTTCGGCATTGGTGGCGGCGACAGTTTCATAGGAAAGAGAACCTACCACGCTCAGGCGCAGCCATGGCAGCGGAATCCCCAGATCCTTTGCCAGCGCGATGACGCTGATAACGATCGCTACCGCCGGTGCAATGGTAAAGACGGCTGAGGTGGTCATAGTACGGCGTATCAGTTTTTTGTCCATGCCTAACCGTTTAGCTTGCCGCAGGGCACGCACCAAAAAAAAGACGGACTGCGCCATAACAAAAGCAATGACGATTGCCGCAAGCAAATAGATAATCGGACTGTTTACATCAAATTCCAAAAAAATCCCTCCTTCGTAAAAAATATGATGGAATCATGAAAAAAATAAATAAAAATTTTTAATATTATACTATATTTCATGAAGCCAGGTCAAGGGGGATTCTCATTTTAATAAGAAGATTTGACTTTTAAAAAGAACCGGAATATAAGGAAACGTAAAGGAGAACATGATTGTTTTTATAAAAAGACTTGTTCCGCCGGCTCGGCTCCTTCGGATGAGGGAGCTGTCGAGCGACAGCGAGACTGAAGCAGAGAGCCGCAGAAAAACAGAGACTGCTTCTTCGCCATCTGCGTTGGCGGCTCCCCTGATAAGGGGAGCCGAAGGCAACGTTTTCATAAATCTTAACAGGGGGAGCTAAGAGAGAGGTCTTTGGCAAGAGCTCTTTTTTATGCCTGTTCAATTGTAGTACCGGTGTAATAATGGGTTAATATCTGCTTGTAATCGTAGCCTTCCTGTGCCATTGCCTGTGCGCCGTGCTGGCTCATACCTACGCCGTGGCCGTGGCCTTTCATATAAAAGGTGATACTGGTTTGATTGTTTTCAAAGGTAAAATCCGTAGAACGCAGGCCCAGTGCTGTACGCAGGGCGGTTGCTTTGATCGTCTTTTCGCCTATTTGTACGGTTGCAACTCTTCCCGCTGCGGTGTAAGAGGCAATTTTTATGGAAATGGAATCGATATTCACATCGTCAAAAGCTGCGTTGATTTTTTTTATGAATTCTTCCTTGGTGAGTGTTAAGGATTGCGTAAGTTCTTCTTCACTCTTATCTGCAGTCGTTTCTACGCTTATCAAATAAGGATGACTTCCACCAAACACGGAAACGCAATCTTCGGTACTGCCTACGCTGGATGAATGATAAAGTGCACATATGGGCTTGTTTGCATATTTTATAATTTCCCCGGCCGTTTCGGTAACAGCAGAAGCAATAGCATTATAGTATTTTTCGTAATTAGAACCCCATTGGCTGTGCATTTGCTCCTGAGATTTAAAGGCTTGGCAATGGGCGGAATTGGTACAAATATCGCCGCCATTGGCACAGCCGCCGCCGCTCATTTTGTAATATAAATAAGTTCTTGCTGCTACAGCCTGCGCTTTTAGTGCTTCCGGTTCATAGGTAGGATAAACCTCCCCGGCAACGACTTCAATGATATATTCTTCCAGCTCCATCGGCTGCAGGGTCCCGTTGTTGTTAACTTGGATGATCTTCTCCTCGCGGGGCGTGGGGGTTGGCTGTGCGGAAGCTTCCGGATCCGTTTCCTCTTTTTGTGTTGTGCTGTTGATTGTTTCCCCCTTGGCTGAAACGGAAGCGGAGACTGTTAGTTGGTTATTTTCCTTTTGTTCAAAATAAAAAAAGGAAAATCCCAGCAGAACGATAGCTAACAAAAAAGATAGAAATATAGAAAGTTTGTTCATAATAATTTCCTGCCTGTCCTTAATTTATTATAATATAAGGGGTTCCGACCGTGGTGATACCGTTTGCAGTAATCGATTGTAAAAAGGGATTGCACATTTGAATTGTATGTTCACTTTTAAAGAGATATTCCTGTACAATTTTGCCGTGAGGGATGGTTTTGGCCGTTGCTGTATCGGAAGAGTCAATCAGAAATACCACGTAATCGGAGGTCTTCCAGGAAGGGCCAGTTTTTAAAATGCATTCGGCATAAGCAGTTTTTGGGCATAGTACATAGGTGTGATCGGCAGTGTGCCCCAGTACGGGAAAGGTGCAGAGAGCAAACAGCAGGATGGCGATCAAGGTTAAGAATATAATATATTTTTCCATAAAAAATCCCCCTTTGCACCAAGTATTGGCTAAAGGGGGAGGGGTTATTCAATTTTTTATAATTTATATTCTTCTTTAACTTCACCAGATAGGGTCTTGAGGAAAAAGGTTTCGTCCTGATAGAGCAGGTAGCCCCGAAAATGATCTTTCGGCAAGGAGACGGAGCCGGGGTTCATATAAATATAGGGATCTTTTTCTGTGATTTCACCAAGGTGAAAATGCCCGTTTATCAGGATATCGCCGCGCTGCAGAAGCGGCGGCGTCTGTGGGCAGAATACGTGGCCGTGGGTGACGAATATCGTCCGATGCCCTAAAAAAAGTAAAAGGTTAGGGGCTGTAATGGGAAATTCCAGCACCATTTGATCAACGGCGGAATCACAGTTGCCCTGAACGGCTATGATTTGCTCTTTTCTTTGGTTCAGCAGGGAAGCGACTTCGGCGGGCGCATATTTTTCCGGCAACGGATTCCTTGGTCCATGATAGAGCAGATCACCCAGCAGAATCAGTTTATCGGCTTTTTCAGCGTCATAGGCTTCCAGCAGTTTTTGGCAATAAAATAGGGATCCATGGATATCGGATGCGAACAGCAATTTCATTGTAAAAATACCTCGTTATTTCTTTTGCGGCTTCGGTCAATCATCGCCGCTGTTTTATTTAGTATAGCATAAAAAATAAAAGAAAACAAACAGGAATACATTTAAAAAAATATTGACAACATAACTGGAAAAATGCTATGATTTTTTTATAATAAAGCAAAAAATGATGGGAACATTTTATTGTATTTGCGCAGTGATATCGCAGCATTTTGTATCCATGAGGGGCGGTAATTGTATAATTTGATATTACATAAAATCAAAGTGGGGATCTCTTATGAATGAGTTTCTCTCAAAACTGCAATTTGAGGTTAGAAATATTTTTCTCACAAAAAGCGATAACAAAGAAAATATTTCCTCTATGACGGCTTATCGTTTTACCGATAAGCAAATTTATATGCCACAAACTGAAAATCCCTATTTGTATATTGTTCTTGACGGAACATTCCGGCTGTATACTTCTTCCGGAATTATCGACTATATGGCAGGACAATACTCTATTTCCAAAATAGATACACCCTTGTGCGGAACAATTCTGTCCTTTTCAGAACATCAAGATTTTTTGGCGATTGCATTGGAGCTGACGAATAATGAAGTTATTGCTGCTGTGTTAGACGTAGATAATGCTTTGATAGAAAAAATCATGAAAGAGTCTATTTCAAAGCAGCAGAGGATTTTGGCTGATGATACTGTAATACAATCGGTCTATCGGTTGTTTTCAACAATGAAACAATCACTTGCTTCAGATTTTATACGTAAGAATATTATACGTGAAATTATCTATTATGTTCTTTGCGGTTCTTGCGGAAAACAGTTTTTACAAACCATTACTAATATACAGAAAATCGACGAAATATACGAAGCAAATAATTGGATTAAACAAAACTTTCGTAGTTCTTTCACTGTTGGAAGTTTGGCAGAACAGCAGAATATGAGTGTATCATTATTTCACCAAAAGTTCAAAAATGCGGTGGGAATGGGACCGCTGCAATGTCAGAAGCGTTTACGATTGACCGAGGCCCGGAGGCTGATGTTGGATGAAAATCGAAATGTAACGGAAGCTTCATTAGAAGTTGGATATGAGAGCGTATCGCAATTCATTCGAGATTACAAAAAAATATTTGGTGCCGCGCCCAAGGAGGATATTTTACACTTTAAGCAGCAATTACAGAAATAGGTTATTTTTTTAGAGGAACAGGCAAGTAAAAAGCTTGTTCCTTTTGTTATATTATAAACAAAGAAATTACAGAGCTTTTTTTCTGTTATGAAAAAGTTATTTGAAAGTGAGGTATCTATAATGATTTTAAAAGATGAATTGTGTGATAAGCTATGTGCTGCGGCAAAGGAAAAAAGCAAAGAAATTGGCGTTGATATTAGTTTTGCTATCAGTGATGAGAACGGACTTCCAAGAGCTTATCGCAGATATGGTGAAGCATTGGTATTAAGCGTTACGCTTGTTCCTGGCAAGGCTTATACGGCGGCCATTACACAATGTAAAACAAAAGATGTTGCCGCCGCTGCCGCAGAGGGCGCCTCCCTCATGGCAATCCAAGCAAAGGATCCTCGCATTACCCTTGTTGCCGGCGGCTATCCGTTGTTTGCTGAGGGAAAGATTGTAGGGGGGATTGGTGTTGGCGGCGGAACCGAAGAGCAGGATTGTGAAATTGCAGAGTATGTTGTTTCTGTATTCAACGAAGCGATAACGTAAGCAGGGTGTAAGTTGATGGATAATATAAAAAATTTTTGCATTTGCAAAAATATATACGGCGCCCTATAGCCAACAAAGCATGATAAAGGGGCCCATGGAGCGGCAAGAATTTACGGTAAAAGCCTTATTTTACGGCAAAATACAGGAAATATAATTTCCTCGAAAAAAACGTTGTTTTAGTATCCACGCAGTACAAGAAAGCGGGAAAAGAGCTGTTGGCTTTTTACCCGCTTTTCATTACAATCTGTTAGCCGTAAAAGTTTATTTTTAATACTTCCTTATCGGAGGTTGGCTTTGTCGGAGCAGCCCATTGGCCGAAGAAGGAAGTTTTGGGAGTCTTTAAAGCTGCCAATACAGAAAAAGCCCTCTTCTATTCGGCAGCGTCCCATAAGGAAGTAAAAAGAATTTTGGTAGGAACCGGCGTGTCAGGTCACGCCGGTTCCGATTCGTTTAGGGACTCCCTTCCAATCTTCAAAGGGATGCGGATTTGCCCCACATAGGTGAAATACAGGTCAATTTGCACCTGCTTCCTTCCGTTCTCCCTTACCGGACTGTGTACCACGATCCTGCTCACAAGCTCATTGAGGATGGCGGCGTCGAGTTCCGGAATATCCAGGTACTTGTCCACCAGCTTCAGAAACTCGTTTACATTGGAAACCTGCCCGGCCTGTGTTTCAATTTCCCGTTCCAGTACGGCGGCAAGCTGCTCAATCTCTGCCTGCTCCTTCTCATATTGGCGGGATAATTTTAGGTACCGGCTGTCAGACAGCTTGCCCAGCACATTGTCCTCATAGATATGCTGGATAATCCGGTCCAAGTCCTCCATCCGTTTTTTCGCCCCGGAGAGGGCTTTCTGTTTTTCTGCCAGTTCGGCCTTGCGGCTTTCCTCGTCCTGCGCCAGCATTTCCAGCTTGAAATCCTTCCGGAACATACGGACATAACTCAATGTCTGCCGTATGGTTTCCAGTACAATCCGGTAAAGCACCTGTTCCCGGATATAGTGGATTTTGCAGGAGCCGGTGTTGCTCTTGTAATTGGAGCAGACAAAATGGTTCTGGCTGTCGTCCTTGTAAGTGTTGCAAGTGCAGAAGTACAGCTTGGCTCCGCAGTCGGCACAGTAGAGCAGACCGGAGAACATGCTGGTCTTTCCTGTTTTTGTCGGCCTGCGTTTGTTCTTCCGAAGTTCCTGTACCCGTTCCCACTGTCCCTTATCAATGATGGCGGGCTGGGTATCCTCAAAAATGCGCTGGTTCTCAACCGGGTTTTCCATCCGCTTTTTGAATTTCAGGGACTTGGTATAGGTCTTGAAGTTCACGGTACAGCCCGTGTACTCCCGCCGCTCCAAAATTCTAAGCACGGCGTTGGTATTCCAACGGTATAGGTTCTCCGGCATAGCCCAGCCCTTTTGCCTGGCGTGATAGGCGGTGACGGTCAGCACCCTGTCGGCTGTGAGGGTTTTTGCAATCTGCATGGGGCCTTTTCCGGCAATGCAGAGGTTGAAGATACGCTGCACCACCTTTGCCGCTTCTTCGTCTACAATCCATTTCTTTTTGTCCTGCGGGTCTTTTATGTACCCATAGGGCGGATTGCTGGCGATATGCTCCCCGGCTTCGCCCCGCATCTTAACCACTGCCCGGATTTTCTTGCTGGTATCCTTGGCGTAGTAGTCGTTGAATACATTTTTGAACACCGCAAAATCATTTTCCCCTTTGGCGCTGTCCACATCGTCGTTGATGGCAATAAAGCGGACGTCATAGGCGGGAAAGATGAAATCCTGCAGCCGCCCCATGTAGGAATACTCCCTGCCCAGCCGGGACAGGTCTTTGACAATTACAGCGGATACGCTGTAATCCTCCACATATCGCATCATCTCCTGGAACCCCGGCCTTTGAAAGCTGGTCCCTGAGAAGCCATCGTCCACGAAGAACCGGGTGTTCCGAAATCCATGATCGGCGGCGTATTTGCTCAGCAGGGCTTTCTGGTTGGTAATGGAATTGCTTTCTCCGTCCAGAGCGTCGTCCTGGCTCAAGCGGCAGTATAAAGCGGTGATTTTCTCTGGCTGCTGGTTCATTTGCTTCTCCTTTCTGTTCAGGCAGCCAAGTAAACGGTTGCCCTTATTATAACGCTCCGATTGGCTTTTTGCAGCTATCTTTCCGGTTCTTTCTCTTTCAAATCTTTTTCCATCAGCCGCTTCAGCTTCTTCACGATCCCTTCCGAGCCTTTTTCCGCAAAGTGGGGAATCACCGTGTAGACGGTATTCCCCTCAAAGAAGGGATAGCTGCTGCCGCCAAGGTCAAAATAAAACGCTCCGTCTTTGAAATGCTGCTCCATCCGCTCCCCTACAGCGGGGTCAAAGTCTTTCAGCAGCTCATACAGCTTTTGTTCATCAATCATTGGCGCCCCTCCTTTCGTTAGCCGGCAGATTCAGGGTAATCACAGCAGGTCTGCCAAGCCCCTGTTTCCGGCGGAAGATCAGGCCGAAGGATTCCAGTTCGTGAAACGCCCGTGTTGCCACCTGCCTGCTTCGGCGAAGTTTCGCTTTGGCGTCCTCCACAGTAAAGTACAGACGGATAGTCCCATCTGCTTCGATGTATCCTTTCTTCCTGGAAATCCCCGCCCGGTCTAAAAGCAGGGCGTACAGCACCTTGGCGTCATTGGATAAATCCAGGGGGATAAGGAATCGTGGGAAAATGATATAAGACGAAATATCGGTATCTGTTTTGTATGGAATCATAAATTCTCCTTCCTATCCATCCATCGCTATGATAGATAGATTGATATTGACTATTTTGTATTTAACTCTTTTTTATTAACTACCGTCTAAATCCGGGCTGTCAGAGAGGCGGGAAAGCCGCGGACTGAAATGTAGGATATGGACATTCCAGAGCGTTGGCTTTACCATGTTCTGAAAAACCAATCCTGGATATTCCCGTTTAGGCGGACAAAATGAAGCGGGAACCTATATGTACTCAGACCACTGCCTGTCCGGGGAAATCCCGTTTAGGTCAAAAACCTGTGCGGACAATTAGGAGCTTGTTTTGGTTGGGTATAAGGGATTTATCCCTCTATCCCGTTGACCGGTGCTTGCAAAGCCCGCAGAATCAAGCCTTTTTCGTCTCTAATTGTCCGCAGGCAGCCCGCCTTTTCCGGTCACTGGCTGTTTTCTGCCTGCGGTGAACGATAGCGGCGCAGGACTTGCAGTATTTTGCCCGGTTGGAACCGGGAAGAAAGGATTGTCCGCAGACAGCGCACCGTTTATGTTCTTTCCGATGAAGCAAAGCAGTCACCAGAGGTTCATCCAAAGGCAGGACAGCGGCACGGAACCAGTTGCACAGCAGAGAGTAGGAAATGCTTTGCACGCAAACGCATTCTTCTCCATCGTCAAGGGCAAGGCAGTTCCCGCTCTCATAGTTGCAGCACTGATGGACTAGCTTTCTAGCTCTGCGGTATTGGGAGTAGGTCATCACGGGGATTTTCTCTTTGATTTCTATCACCTCCTTTTGGACGGTCAAAACACACCCTTCTATTTATCCGTACATTTTGACAGCAAAATAACACCCCCTTTTGAAAATAAATTTGAGATAGCTCAAAATCCCTCTCATATATCCGTATATTTTCGAGGGAATTATTGCGTGGACAAACACAAAAATACCCTTCTAATAGTCATTTCATTTTGAGGGGATTTTTACGGGGGGTTCAGCAGAAAAATTTAAAAATACCTCTCTATTAGTCGTGACATTTTTAAGGGTGTTTTTATAGGTGTTTTCGCAAAAAAAATACCACCATGGCCGTTTCAAGCCATGATGGCATTCCTCAGATTTCAAATTTATAGCCGACGCGGCAGATAATAAAACTGGAAGAAATAAAGACTTTACGCCAGCTTCCAATTCTGGCTCTCCGTCTGTAGCTTCACCATTCGGGCATATAAGCCGTTTTGCTTCAACAATGTTTCCGGTGCGCCTTCTTCGGCCACAGTTCCTTCAGAAAGCACCACGATTTTGTCTGCTCCGGCTACGGTGCGCATCCGGTGGGCAATCACCAGCACCGTCTTATCTGCGATCAGGCGGGAAAGGGCGGTTTGAATCAGGGTTTCATTCTCTACATCCAGCGAAGCGGTAGCCTCATCCAAAAGAATGATCGGCGCGTTTTTCAGAAAGGCCCGCGCGATGGAAATCCGCTGCCGTTCACCGCCGGAAAGCTCGCAGCCGTTTTCCCCGATGTTGGTATGCCAGCCGTCCGGCAGCTTTTCGGCAAATTCATCTACATTAGCAAGCCGTGCTGCCGCTAACACCTGCTCATCAGTAGCGTCTTTATTCCCAATTCGTATATTCTCCAGAATGGTATTGTCAAACAGGGTAACGTCCTGAAATACAATGGAGAACAGGGAAAGCAGCGTCTCCGGGTCAATTTTGGAAATATCCATGCCTCCCACGGTGATCTTTCCCCGGCTCACATCCCAAAATCTTGCAGCCAACCGGGAAACCGTTGTTTTGCCGCCGCCAGAGGGCCCTACCAAGGCCGTGACTTCGCCCTGTTTTGCGGTAAAGGAAACATCTTTCAATACGGTTTCTCCTGTGTTATAGGCAAAGCCTACATGGTCGAAGGTAATGTCATAGCCTTTGTTGGAAAGTCTGTTTTCTCCCTGCTGAATCGGATGATCGAGGATTTCATTCATGCGGGCGATATTAGTGCGGGTGCTGATAACCGCCGCCAGATTTTGCAACGCCCCTTGCAGCGGATCGTAGAG
>URTC01000005.1 GCA_900550765.1 uncultured Clostridia bacterium
CTTGGGCAAAGCTGAATAAATAAAGGAAGCCTTCTCCTATAGAGAAGGCTTCCTTGTTTTTTATGATGGCAATGTTTATCTGCCGCTATTTTAAGGTCTTTTCTAATATTGCGGCACTTTCCTTGATAAAACCGGTTACATCTTCTGCCGAAAGAGAACCGTAGGCAAGACGCGCAAGGTCATATACATATTTTACAGCATTCTCTTTTGCGGAACCGTCCTCCATCGTATTCAGGCTTTCGATCAACGGACTGGCGGTATTGAGTACTAATGTATACTTCAGCATACCGCCCATCGCCGGCATTCCGTAATAGCGCTGTGCTTCCTCCATCCGGCGGCCGAATTCATCTGCCAGCAGTACCGCCGGCAGGCTTCCGGCAAGCTTTTCCGCTTTTACCTCGGTGTTTTCCGCTTTTACCGTATCTTTTGTGTATTCGCAAAGCTTTTCAAATAAATGATTCTCCGCGTCGCTGCTTCCGGCAAGCTCGGCATCCACACGTGTAAAGTGTACGCCGGGGTTCTGCATTTCTATATGCTGCATAAAGGGGATATCCAGCATGCCTCCCATCAGAAGCGCGGATTTTCCCGCTTCCTTGAGCATAGCAATATACTGGGCCTGCTTTTTTTCATCGGCGGCATAGTATACCTTTTTATCCTCACTGCCCTCTAAGTATTTTGCAAGCGTGGTATATTCGCCGCCGGTAGTTTTGTAAATGATATTTTCTTTCATGCGCTCGTCAAATTTGGCATCGCGCATACAGCCGTATTTGATAAATACGTTGATATCCTCCCAATATTTTTCATACAGTTCCGTCTCATCCTTTGCCATGCTGCAAAGTCTATCGGCGATCTTTTTGGTAATATGGCCGCTGATTCTGGCCACGGTGCGGTCATTCTGCAAAAAGCTTCTGGAAACGTTCAGCGGCATGTCGGGGCAATCGATCACGCCTTTGAGCAGCATCAAGAATTCGGGGATGATCTCCTTAATATTATCGGCTACAAAGACCTGGTTGTTATACAGCTTGATCTGTCCCTGAATGCTTTCCGGATTCTCCGTCAGCTTGGGGAAGTAGACGATGCCCTTTAGATTAAAGGGATAGTCCACATTCAGATGAATCCAGAAAAGAGGATCGTTAAAATCCGTAAAAACCTTATGATAGAAAGCCTTGTATTCCTCCTCGGTACATTCCGCAGGAGCCTTCAGCCACAGCGGAGCAGTATCGTTGATCGGCTTTTCCTCATTTTCGCCGCTGAGAAGAATATCTACGGGCATAAAGGCACAATATTTTTGCAGAACTTCACGAACGGTCGTATTCTGTGCAAAGTCTTTACTCTCATCGTTTAAGTACAAGGTAATGATTGTACCGCACTGGGATTTTTCACAATCGGAAATCGTATATTCATCGCTGCCGTCGCTTTCCCAAAGTACGGCAGAGGCACCTTCCTGGTAAGACAGCGTTTCAATGGTTACCTTATCGGCAACCATAAAGGCCGAATAAAAGCCCAGGCCGAAATGCCCGATAATAGCAGAGCTTCCGCTGGATTCATACTTCTCCAAAAAATCTGCCGCGCCGGAAAAAGCAACTTGATTGATATATTTTTCAACCTCTTCCTTTGTCATGCCGATGCCGTTATCGGCAAAACGGAGCGTTCCCGCATCCTTGTCGGCAGTGATGGTTACCCGATAGGATTCCTGCTCCTTGGCATTGCCCAATTGCACCAGCTTTTTGTATTTGCTGATGGCGTCTACGCCGTTGGATACCAGCTCACGGATAAAAATATCCCTGTCGCTGTACAGCCATTTTTTGATGATCGGCATTAAGTTGTCGGAATTTACCGAAATTTTTCCCTTTTCCATGTTATTTCCCTTCTTTGTTCATATTGTAAATCAAACGCAGGCCTTCAAGCGTCAGCTTGGAATCCACTACGTCGATTGCGTCAGTATGGTCGGCAATGGCTTTCGCAAGTCCTCCGGTAGCAATGACCTTGGCTTGTGGAAAGCCGGCTTCAGCTTTCATTTTTTTGATCAGATATTCAATCTGCCCGATATAGCCGTAAAGCAGACCTGCCTGCATACAGGTGATGGTGTTTTTGCCGATCACGCTTTCAGGCAGCTCCAAGGCTACCGCCGGCAAGTTTGCCGCGCGGTTTGAAATAGCATCGGACGATACCCGTACACCCGGCAGAATACATCCGCCTAAGATTTCCGCCGTATCGGAGGTAATGAACATTGTAGTAGCGGTGCCGAAATCAATGGTAATGCACGGTCCGCCGTAACGCTGAAAGGCCGATACCGTATCACAGATAATATCACCGCCGATTTCTCTGGCATTATTGGTGCGTATATTTAAACCGGTTTTTATGCCTGCCCCTACGACAAGCGGTTTTTTATGCAGATAATCCCTTAACGTGTGCTCAATGGTAAAATTGATTGCCGGTACTACGGAAGACAGGATGATTCCGGTTATCCTGTCGGGATCAATCGCTCTTGCTTGCAGCATAGCTACCAGAGCGACGCCGTATTCATCGCTGGTCTTTCTTAAATCTGTCGATATACGCCAGGTGGCGGCAAGTTTTTCGCCTTCATATATACCGGCTTTTATATTGGTGTTTCCGATATCTAAAACGAGTATCATGTGGTTTCCTTTCTTTTGCCGAGTTTGGGAAGATAGATTGCAAGCACCTTACTGAGCGCTGTACCGATCACGCCGCAGATAATGATTTCAAGAATGGCGTTAAAGGTGACCAGCATGAGGATAATATCTGTAATAGAAAAAGCAGATAGATCCAAGCTCATTCCCTCAAGATTGGCGTTGCGGAAAAACAGCAGGAAGCATGCGGTAAAAAATATCGTATTGAGCAGCGCTCCGGAGATGGATGTAACAATAAAAGAAACGATTTTTGTTTTATCCACACGGGAAAGCGCCTGAAAGATCAGTCCTGAAAGCCAGCCCATTAAAACCCGGGGAACGATAGTGCATATAAAGGTGAAAAAAGGATTTACGCTTAACATTGTAGCACCGAAGAGACTGAATCCAAAACATTGCAGAAAGCTTGTTGCCCCAAATACAAAACCGAAGAAAGCACCGTAGGCGGGACCTAACAGCATTGCTCCGATTACTACGGGGATCATTAAGATTGTTACTTCGATGGTGGCAATTTTAATATACCCCAGCGGCGTAAAGCCTAAGAGAAGAATGATCGCGGTAATTACCGCAGCCAGTACCAGTTTCTTTGTTTTGTTCATTTTTTCCTCCATTCCGGCTCCGCAAAGGCGGATGCCATATGAATTTTATATTTGCTCTCCTATCAGCATTTTCAATAGCTTCTCAAAAAAGAGTCAGCTTTGAAGCTTAACGAAAGCTGATATTATTATATCTCCATATTTCAATTATTGCAAATTCTTTTTGCCGTTAAACTTGATTTTGGAAAGAGGCTTTCTATTTAGCCATAAAAAAAAGCAGTCTGGTTACAGACTGCTTGCGCTGCCGCTGGCATTTTTACGGTTCATGTATTTTATAGATCTTTACGCCGTCTTTTTCGTATACTAAATCTGCTATTGCGGCAATTCCCTCTTCATTTATATTGTAAGAAGCATATTCATCCGGACCGACTACAATGTGCGTTACGTTATATTTTTCTAAAAGTTCTCGGTTTTGTTCGGGGGAGGCGTAAATGGCAGACACGTCTTTTTGGCGTGCGGTGTATTCTTCCCCATGACCGTGGGTGGAAAGGAAAGAATTGGAACCGCAGACAATGTTGCGCCCGGTCAGACTTGAAAGGGCGTTATTGTAACGGTCGTTGGTCAGCAGCATAGCGTCTTTTTCCGTGTTTTCCTGAATCCATGCGGCGGCCTGTACTTGCGGGGCAGAGTAAATCTCATACACACCGGATACGGCTTCACGGCCCATGGAGAGTACCGCGGAAAGCATACAGAGCGTTATGACACCGGCGGCTACAAATTTGATGCCGCGGATATCTTTTAATTTTTGGTAGAGAAGCCCCATATATTCGGCAACAGCACCGCAGGCCAGCGCATAGGCAGGGTAAAGCAGCTTGTTGTTATCGTAAACATTGGGCTGAAAGGCGAAGGTATCGGCCAAAAGCATCAGCACAGCAATCGGCGCGGCAACGCTTCTTAAACGGTTGCTGCCGGCAAGAAGTGCCGGGATCAGCAGCAGGGCTACGATGCCTACATTTTTGATATAGAACCACAGGTAGGTATCCCGGTAATTGATCCAATTGAAGTGTGCCTGCATAAAGCCGCTGCCGGAGCTTTGACGGAATGTAAAACCGAACAGCTGGGGCAGAGCCAACAAGAGTACGATGCCTAAAAACAGCCCCCAGGTGCATAGAATTTCTTTGAAATAGCCGCGATGGAGCGCTGAGATCAGCAGCCATGCCCATAGCAGCAGCAGGGCTGTACCGCCGAGCAGCAGGGCAGAAAACCCGGCGGAATCATACCCAAATGTTTTGAGGGAAGTTCCTGTCTTCAGGCCGGTAAAGAAGAATGCGGCAAGGATCGCGAGCAAAAGGCCGGCGGTGATTTTTCCTATTGTACGGGGGCGAATATTTGCCATAGCTACCAAGCGTGACATCATCCATACCGCGCAGATCACTCCCAGGCTTAAGAAAATATGCGTGCTGATCATTGGCGTCAGTCCTGCTAAAATTCCTGCATAGAGGAACAGACGTTTTTCTTTTAAAAATACAGCGCGGTAGAGCAGGTACAGGCAGGAAAACAGCATCATCCAGCCAAAGAGCGAGGCTCGCTGGGGAATCATCATATCGCATACGGTATTTACCCACCGGATCATACGGTCGTTTAAATTTGTAGGCGTTTCGTACAGTGCGGTGAAAATGCGGGTAAAATTGGTACTGTCGATACGAAGTCCATCCAGAAAATAAGCAAAGCCAAAGCCGCCGTTAAAGAAAAACAGCGTCCAGGCCAAAGCCGCTTTTTTTATGGACTTCAGCCACGTGGAAAAGAATAGAAACGCACCGCAGAATACAGCCAGTGCGCCGCATACCATCGGCAGAACATAGGCAAAGCGCAAGGAAGAGCCCCAAATATAAACAGAAGCGGAGATCGTATCGCTTAAAAAAGGATAGGAGACCTGCGCACTGGGCAGAATGTTGTAGGCAAAGGGAATGGTTCCCTGGGTTACAGGGGTAGTGATAAAACTGAGATGAATATTCGCGTCAAAATAGGTGCTTTGACCAAAAATATAGCCGCCGGAAGGACTTTCCTTTAAAATGTGATCGCTGAGTACTACGGTAAAAAAGAGGAGAAGCGGAAGGCTAAGAGTCAGCATCACGAGGGTTTCTTTATCAAAGCGGAAATGGTCCCCCCGAGGAAGCTTTTTGGTACATAGTAAGCAGACGGTGCAGCCTGCGGCCAGCAGCAGCGCGGCCAAAAGGTGGGAAAGGACGGAAAAACCCAGCAGCATAGAGAGTGCAGCCGGCAGCCACATGAGAAGGACAATGCCGAATACAATACCCAGCCACAGCCGTACGGCAGCCCGCTGAGAAGCCAGCAGGCGGGAGGAAAGCAAAATACCGCCGAATAGAAAAAAGGCAAAATAAAGGAAACCTATAAGGTTTCCTGCAAACGTTCCGTTAAAAATCATTCTCATTCCCCTCTCAGGCGCATGGTAATATCTTCAACATAATTTTTTATCGTATCATCTACCTTTACGGCAGCACGGATTTTACCGATGCCGTTAATGATGGTAGCATGATCTCTGCCGCCGAATTCGTCTCCGATGCGGGAGGTGGAGAGATCCGTCAGCTCACGGCACAAATAAAACGCAATATGTCTGGGCTGAACAATCTGCCGGTCGCGCCGAGGGCCGATGATATCCTCCGGTTCAAGGCTGAAGTATTTGGAAACGGCTTCAATAATCATATCTGGTGTACAATGCTTTTGGGTTTCAGTATGATAATCCTTTAGTGCTTCGGTAGTAAGGTCTAGCGTGATATTCTGACCGGTAATGGCTGCAAAGGCCAGAACTCTTTTTAAGGCACCCTCCAGCTCGCGGACATTGTCGCTTGCCTTTTCGGCAATTAAAAACAGAATGTTATCCGGCAGAACGATATGCTCGGCTTCTGCTTTTTTACGCAGAATGGCGGTACGGGTCTCTAAATCGGGGGGGATGATATCCACCAAAAGCCCGCCCTCAAAGCGCGAACGCAGCCGATCTGTCAGGGTAGCGATATTTTTGGGGTGACGGTCACTGGAGAGGATGATCTGCTTGTTCGCGGTAAAGAGATCGTTAATATTATGAAAGATTTCTTCCTGCGTACGATCCTTATCGGAAAGAAACTGTACATCATCGATCATGAGGATATCCACGTTCTGACGGTAGCGTTCACGGAAAGAGGTGATTTGATGTTTTGCCAGTGCTTCGATAAATTCATTGGTATATTTTTCACAAGTAATGTAAAGGACCTTCATTTGGGGGCTGTGCTCCAAAATAAAGTTGCCGATAGCATGCATCAAATGGGTTTTTCCCAGGCCAACTCCGCCGTAAATAAACAGCGGGTTATTGATGGTGGCCGGTGCTTCGGCCACGCTTAAAGCCGCAGCATGGGCAAATTGGTTTCCGGAACCGATTACGAAATTTTCAAAGGTGTATTTTTCGTTGAGCATCGGCCGGGAAATCGCGGCCGGCGCGGGAATCGTAGTATCCATGATCGCGGCGGCTTCGCTTTCTAAAACAAGAACGACATCAGCACCGGGACTATTGACTACGATGTTCAGTGCGGTAATCAGATACGTGTGCAGCGCGGCGGTAGCCGTCATTACGTGGCGGCGGTGCATGTCCGTGGGAGCGATCAGATACAGACAGTTATCTTTAAAAACCAGCGGTTTGAGTGTGCAGATCCAAGTTTTATAAGAAATGGGGCTGATATCCTGAGGCGACTGTTCAATGATGGAACAGATCTGTTTAAAAATATCATTTGCATCCATTCGGAGGCTACCCCTTTCATCCGTTATTTTTCCGACAGGTAAAATACCAAGTGCAAAAATAATACCATAAATTTTGCGGATAATCAACAAAAAAAAACATATTTGAAAATAAAAATTTCAAAAATTGTGGATAACTTTTGCACATATACAAGATGTTGTGGATAAGTGAAAAGGCATCAATTTATGAGTACAGAAAAGCCGGAAAGAAGATTTTTGCTCTGTAATCGAAAAAATTCTTCGGCACAGCTCTTGAATAAAAACGAGGATTCTCCCTGTAAATTTTTGTTTGACACATTTTATGCTTTCCACTATAATAAATACGCTACAATGCATATAATATGTAATTTACGCTTTGATAAAGGCGATGGAAGGAAAGGAAAGAAAACATGTTACGTACGTATCAACCCAATAAACGGAAAAGAAAAAAGGTTCATGGCTTCCGCAAGAGAATGCAAACCAAAAACGGCCGCAATGTGCTGCAGAGACGCCGCCGCCGCGGAAGAAAGGCGCTTAGCGCATAAATAGGAGGTGCCTCTTGAAAAAACAGTATATGCTCAAAAAAAATAAAGAGTTTCGATATGTGGTTTCAAGAGGAAAATCTGTGGCTTCTGCGTATATGGTGCTGATTTGTGCTAAAAACAGGACAGGCACCAAAGTAGGTTTTTCCGTAAGCAGCAAGCTGGGAAACGCCGTTGTGCGCAACCGTACAAAGCGGATTATGCGCGCGGGGTTTGCACCGCTTATGCCGCAGTGCCGTCAGCAAACAGCATATCTTTTTATTGCAAGAAAAGCCCTTGTAGGGAAGAATTCACAGGTTGCACAGCAGCAAATGCGCGCGCTGCTTGCGCAGGCGGGGATGCTGCTATGAAGAATCCCGTCAAGGTTTTTTTATTATGGCTTATAAAGATGTATAAAAGGTATATTTCCCCGCATTTGCCTCCGGCATGCCGGTTTGTTCCTACGTGCTCGGAATATGCCATGCTGGCGATTGAGCGTTTCGGCGTTATTAAGGGCGTAGCCCTATCCCTGTGGCGCGTTCTGCGCTGCAATCCACTGTGTAAAGGCGGGTATGATCCCGTACCGCAGAAGAGAGGACAGGAGAATTCTAAGTGAGTTATATAACCCAATTTTTTGGCTGGATTTTCGACGGGATCAACGGCCTTACAAACAACTACGGTTTGTCGATCATTCTGTTTACGATCTTGTTCCGTCTGGCGCTATCTCCGTTTGATATTCGCAGCCGTATCGGGCAGCGGGAATATGCAGCCAAAATGCGAAAGATTCAGCCGGAGATCGATAGGATCAATAAGGCATATAAAAACAATCCTGAAAAAGCGCAGGCCCGTATGATGGAGATTCGTAAACAAGAGGGAATCGGCTTGATGCCCAAGGGCTGCGGTATGATGCTGATTACGTATCCGATTCTGATCGCTTTTTTTGCCGTGTTCCGGAATTTAGCGGCAGAAAGACTGACGGAGCTTTCTATGCTGACGGATCCGCAGCAGATTGAGCAGTGGTTTGATACGAATAGTTTCTTGTGGATCAAAAATATTTGGCAGCCGGATGTATTCTTTAACTTTGATCAGGGATGGGGACTTCGGCAGCTTTGGATTATTAAGGATATCAATGGCTATATTCTGCCTCAGGCAGATCATATTGCCGGCGTGCTGCAGTCAGCTTTTAACGGCGGGTTGTTGGATGCCTATAATCCCAGTGGACTTGATCTTGCTTCGTTTGCCCAGCAGGTCAGCACGGGGTTGGAAGCAGCACGGATGTATGTTGCCGATACGTATGCGACTTCTGCCGCGTGGATCGGCGGTAACGGATTTTATATTTTCCCGATTCTTGCCGGCGTTGTGCAGGTGCTGAGTTTTAATATGACCACGCAGCAGCCTATGGGGACAGGGGAGCAGGCAGAGCAAGCCGCAAAGAGCGGAAAGATTATGAAAATCATTTTTCCGCTGATGTTTGTGTATTTCTGCCTGATATCTTCCAGCGCACTGGCTATTTACTGGATTACTTCAAGTCTTTGCATGATCCTTTTGAATTTTGTGATCAATAAAGTGCTTGATGCCAGAGACAGGAAGAAGGAAGCATTACAAGCTGAAGGAGAAAATAAATAATGGCCAGGGTTATTGAGATAGAAGCTGAAACTGTCGATCAGGCTTTATATATGGGCTTGGAGCAGTTGAAGCTTTCCATTGATGAAATTGAAATGGAAGTATTGGATTACGGCAAAAAAGGCTTTATCGGTATCGGCAGCAAGCCCGCTAAGGTAAGGCTTACGGAGAGAAGCGAAGCTGTAATTCCTGATTTTGTATTGAATAAGGACAAGCCCAAAGAACGTGCGCCTCGTAGGGAGCGCAAGGAACGTCCGCGCAGAGAATACCGTGAAGAAGGTCAGCAGATGCTGAAGGAACCGTATTTTCCAGAGGGGACGGAATTTGTAGAAAATGAAGTTACTTCTTTTTTGAGCGGATTGATGCAGCTGATGCAGGTAGAAGGAACCATAAAAGCCGCCGAGACTGAAAACGGATTGTTGGTGAATTTAGAAGGGCCGGACATGGGCGTGCTGATCGGCCGCCGCGGGGAAACCCTGGATGCTATACAATATCTTTCTTCTTTGGTATATAATAAAGGAAAGGAAGATTATCATCGGGTGACGATAGATACAGAGAACTACCGGAAGAAAAGGGAGCTTACCTTGATAAAATTGGCCAGAAAGATGGCCGGACAGGTAGCGCGTACCGGACGTAAAGTGGTTTTAGAGCCGATGAGTCCGTTTGAAAGAAGAATCATTCATTCTGCCTTGCAGAATGATAAGCTGGTTACGACTTATAGTGAAGGGGAAGAACCCAATCGACATGTGATTATCGATTAAAAGAACGGATAAAAAATTCCGCTTTTTTAAAGCGGAATCGGATGCTTGGAAAATATAGCAAAATATTCTAAAAGGAACGCGGGTTGGATTAACACCACATAAGGCAATAATTTGAAAATAAACCGGCGGTGAGGATTGCTCCTTGCCGCCGGTTTCTGTATAATGGTGACGAAAGAGTCACAAATTCGTGTTATAAAAATATTTCATAAAAATGCCTATCCAATTTGATACTGAGACACTAAATAAGCGTAATCATGATTACATATCTTTAGAAAGGAGGTAATCACATGCATCAGGACAAAATCATCCCTTATGTGGAACCGATATTTCATTTTTGCTGCAACAGACTGAACAATCGTTGTGACGCGGAAGACCTATCCGGTGAAATCCTTTGCCATGTTCTCGATGGTATGCGGAAATACGAAATTGAAAATCTTGACGCTTGGATCTGGCGAATCGCACATAACCGCTATGCAAAATTCATTGAGAAACAAAATAAAGTGAGGGTGGTTTTGTCAGAGGAGTACGCCGATTTGAATCCGGTATATGATGACTACGCAGACACTAACGATGAAAATACAGAACATCATTTTGAATCGGTTTTTCGGTGTCTGCATACGCTTTCCCAAATGTATCGGAACATTTTTGTAGATTATTATATTGGCGAAATGTCCGTCAGAGCACTTGCCCAAAAATATGAACTTCCGGAAACGACAATCAAATGGCGTCTGAACACAGGGCGTCAAAAAGTCAGAGAAAGGATAGGAATAAGACAAATGGAGAATATTTATAAAAGAATCAATTGGAATACCCTCGCTTGCAACGGCTCCATGGATTCCGACCGCTATTTGCACACACAGCTTGCCCGCGCAATTTGCAAGGCAGCCTATGAAGAACCGCAAACCGTGGAAGAAATCAGTGTTCGCACGGGAATCCCCGCTATGTATATTGAGGATGAGATTCCACGGCTGGAATACGGAGACGCCTTGTGTAAAATCGGGAAAAAGTATGCGGCGAACTTTATTGTCTTTCGGTTACAGGATCGAAAAATGGTGGAAACTGTTTCGGAACAAATGGTAAAAAAGATTGCGGATCGATTTGAGCAATTGTTTCAGAGTAAGACAGATACAGTAAATCGATTGAACTTCTATGGCCATGATTTTGGCATGGAGCGCTTAGGTCATTTTATCATACCATATGTTTTAAGGGAAAAAATCGGAGCGCTGAAAAGCAACCGTCTACAAATGGAAAACGGTGCGTATCCACCACGCAAAGATGGCGGATACGGTTGGTTTATCGTGGAGGAAACCGCCGATGAAAACGAAATACCTGCGGAATATAACGTTGGTTGTAATGTGGCGGGCAATGATGGCGCAAACCAAGGCAAAAATTCGGAGTACATCTATTATTATTGGATTTCCAAATACTTTGACAATGGAATTTATCATAATGGGGGAACGCGGTGGCTGTGTGCAAAGGATATCCTCCCCAAAAACTATGATGGTACTATAAACAAAAATTCGTTATCCGATGAAGATGCCGCAAGGCTGATTCAAAAAGGTCTTATTGTAAAAGAGGAAAATAAGTATCGACTGAATTTTGCCTGTTTTACGAAAGAAGAATTTGACGCATTTATCTCTATGTTTTGCATAAATGACGAAGAGCTTGAAAATCTGCTTTTGGAATGGATCGTTTCGGTGCGGAAAAGTTTCTCAAAATTTGTACCTAAACGCCTGGAACCATAAATCAACCAATGGGTTTCCCTATACCTTTTTCAAATTGTCGGCTATGTGACGGACGAATTGATCCGCAGAGGCGTTCTTGAAAAGCCATCGCCGGATCGCCCTTTTACAGATGGCGTGTTTTATGTGTCAGGCAAATATATTAACCCATGATGTAAAGAGTTTTTCCAAAAGATAAGTATCTAAGGTTTAACGCAAACAAATGCGATGAAAATACAAACCGAAAAAACAATCACCGGAGCGATAAAAAATGTCACATATCATAACAAGCAGGGAAACTGTGCGGACAGTTTCCGCATAAATCGGCTTTAAGCGCCGATTTTCATTTATGGAGTCCCCTAATATTCCTAAAACGATACGGTGCAGCACCTTCATCGGTGCTGCACCGTATCCTCTATATGAATACTTCCTCATCTGGCGTTGCATGTACCCGGTTCCTTTTTTATTTTATAGGAAATTGATCTTTGGGAGGCAATATATTTTATGGGAACTGAAAAGACAACAGGAATTATGACTTTTTTTTCGGTTCTTTTTCTTCATGACTCTGCTGCGAAAGAATGTTTACGGCACTTTCCGCCATGGTGTGGTTGACTGCCGCACTTACGGCAAATTTCAGTGCGCAGACTAAAGGTTCTTCCTCGGGATAGGCATTTTGCGCTACTTTTTTAAATTCACTTTCATAGGTTTCAACAAAAGCATTAAAAAAGCCGTCCATTCCTGCGGCTTGGGCCTGCTCCTCGATCATGCGGCTGATGACCGGGATGGGAAGCTGACGCTTCATCAGACAAATAACTAATAGCCGAGCAATATGCAGCCGGGAATATTTCTTTTTTACCGGCGCCGGAAGTACATTCATTTTTACGTAATTATTGATCATCGAAGGCGTTAAAAGATCCTCTGAAAGCATGTACGGTCCTAAATATTTTTGCATCAATACGATAACTTGATCCATGTATAGCTCTAACTCGGGAAGATGTTTCCAGCGCGGCAGATTATGCTGAGCCACTTTTTTATTAAATTCTTGCAGCTGTTCCTGTATCATTTTTCGTCACCTCGGGTATAATTCAAACATAGTATAGCATAATAAGTTTAATATTGCAAACGAAGTTTTATAAGTTTGCAAAAATAGTTGACAATACAGATAGAATGATATAATATAGTATTGAAAACTAAGTAACAAAGTAATGCAAGCTGTTTTTTTGATTAAGGAGTGATTGTTTTGGCAAAGATACAAATTTACGGGGATTCCATTTTGCGCGGAGTGACACTCAATGAGGAAACTCAGCGCTATTATATCAATGATGCGATTGGCATTGATGCCTTAGCCAAGGATATTCATGCGGAGGTAGCTAATTTTTCTAAGTTTGGCTGCACCGTGCAAAAGGGAATACATCTTGTACAGAATAATTTGGAAAAGGGCGCCGTTTGTGATTATGCTTTGGTGGAATACGGCGGAAATGACAGCGACTTTAACTGGGCAAAAATTGCTGAAGAACCGGAACAGGAGCATCTTTCTAATACGCCGTTGGAAAAGTTCCGTGAGCTTTATAAAAAAATGGTGGTGTCGTTAAAAAACAACGGAATTATTCCTATACTGGCGACGCTTCCTCCGGTAGATGCTGAAAGATATTTTTCCTGGATCTGCCGCTATGGTTTGAATATAGAAAACATTTTGCTCTGGGTGGGCGATGTTTTTGCCATTTACCGCTATCAGGAACAATATTCCCGTACCGTTGAGGCTATTGCTGTGGAAACGAGGTGTGAGTGCATTGATTTTCGTGCGGCATTTATTAAAAATCGTAAGATTAAAGATCTGTTTTGTTCTGACGGGATTCATCCCAGCGTAAAAGGACAGACGCTTATCAACCAGGAGCTTTCCCGTTTTGTCAAGAAAAAAGCCCTTGAGGCATAAAATAAAACAGGCTGAAACAAAGCAATGTTTCAGCCTGTTTTTTATGGATCACAATGAATGGTGCCGGAGGATTTCTTTTCGGTAATAACCAATACCGGTTTATCGGCGTTGATTTTAGCATGCGCAGTCGGTTCATTGCTTAAGCCTAAAGGAAATTCGGGAGAAAAATCCAGAGTTCCGCTGTAGAGAAAGCCGGATAACAGAACCTTACATTTTTCAAAAGCAAAGATACTGACGTATCCGGTGCAATGCTCCAGTACCGCACGGCTGCATACCTGAAGCTTTTGATTTTTTGCATATAAAATGGCATGGCAACCGTGTCGATACAGCCACAGCAGCAGTTGGACATTGGCTATGGTATGATCAAACCGTTCTCCGCCCCAGGCACCGTAAAGCCTGAAATCATGGTATCCGCGGGCAAGCCCTTCTTGAATACACATAAAAATATCGGATTCATCCTTTTGCGCCTGTAATTTGACAACTTGTTTTCCCTGTGGAACAAAGCCGAGGGAGTCAAAATCGCCTACAATGATATCCGGGTCCTTTTCTAAATACAGCAGTCCCTTGTCTGCTGCGATAATCAGATCCTCCGGGTTAATAGTCAGATCCTCTTTAAAAAAATCTCCTGCACCGATAATATGGCAGATTCCCATATAATACACTCCTTAATAAAACAGGGTAAAATTTCGTCCTTTTGAGATCAGCAAGCCTTCCTCTTTCATTTTTTTGATTTCCCGAAACATGGCACTGCGGTCTACGCACAGATAATCTGCAAGATCACTCAGCGTCTGCGGCAGAACGATATGCCGCCGTTTTTGTCGGCCCTGGAGCAAGCTGAAATAAGCCGTCAGTTTACCGCGCGTTGTGCGCTGCGAGAGGATATTGATTTTGGACGAAAGTTCCCGGGTGCGCCGGCTTATCAGCTGCAGGACGTTGCTCACCAGACGGCTGTGACATTCACAGGCATTTTCACATTGACGGATCAGGCGTGCATAATCAATGTAGAGTACGATACAGTCACTGCTGAATACGATATAGGTATCCTCTGCATAAGAAAACAAGCCGCCAAAGATACTTCCCTCGGTTAGCTGCTCCAAAATCATGCGGTTTCCGTTTTCATCAAACCAAACGATACCGGCAGTTCCCTTTTGCAGAACACAGACGTTTTCTGATTCGGTATGACCCAAAAGTAAGGTATCATCTTTGGAAAAATTTTTCGTTTGCATATTAAAGCACGTATGCATATGGTTGAAATCATCGGTTGAAATGCTAGAAAAAACAGGAAAAACCTCCATAAAATCACCTAAAAAGCATACAGAATATAGTAAAAATTGTAAAATGAATTTACTACATCTTGTATTTTACCACTAAAAAGTTGCAAATGCAACTGAAATTTTATATCTTTTCATATATAATGAGCAAGAACTATAAACCAACATGCTTGGAGGAAATGATAATGCAGATCATTAAACGGGACGGCCGCATTGTTGAGTACGACCGCAGCAAAATCGTAACGGCGATTCAAAAGGCCAATGCCGAGGTAGAGGAGAATCAGCGGGCATCTGCGGAGGAGATCGATGCTATTCTTGATTATATTGAGGCAAAGCATCGTACCAGGATTCTGGTAGAAGATGTGCAGGATATCATTGAGCGCAAGCTGATGCAGCAGGGACATTTTGAATTGGCCAAAAAATATATCATTTATCGGTATAGCCGTGCCCTGGTGCGTAAGGCCAATACAACGGATGATTCTATTTTGAGCTTGATTCGTAATGCAAACAAGGATGTCATGGAGGAAAACTCCAATAAAAACGCGGTGATTGCTTCTACCCAGCGCGATTTGATTGCCGGAGAGGTGTCAAAAGATTTGACAAAGCGTATTCTTCTTCCGGAGAAAATCACAAAAGCGCATGAAGACGGTGTGCTTCATTTCCACGATATGGATTATTTTATTCAGCCGATTTTTAACTGCTGTTTGATTAATATTGGGGATATGCTTGATAATGGTACAGTGATGAACGGAAAACTGATTGAGAGTCCAAAGAGTTTTCAGGTTGCCTGCACGGTTATGACACAGATTATTTCAGCTGTAGCAAGCAGTCAGTACGGCGGTCAGTCGGTAGACACCAGACACCTTGGCAAATATTTGAGAAAGAGTGCGGACAAGTACCGCAAGCATTATACCGAGCGTTATGCAGGGAAAATTGCGCCGGATGTAATTGAAGAATTTGTTAAAGAACGTGTAAATGACGAACTCCGCTCCGGTGTGCAGACAATTCAGTACCAGATTAATACTTTGATGACAACGAATGGACAGTCTCCATTTGTAACACTGTTTTTAAATTTGGATCCAAAGGATGAATACATCAAGGAAAATGCGATGATTATTGAAGAGATTCTTCGTCAGCGCTTAGAGGGAATTAAAAACGAAAAAGGTGTTTATGTGACACCTGCGTTCCCGAAACTGATTTATGTATTAGATGAGCACAATGCCTTAAAAGGCGGTGAGTACGATTACATTACAAAACTTGCTGTCCGTTGTTCGGCAAAGAGAATGTATCCGGATTACATATCCGCAAAGAAAATGCGTGAAAATTATGAAGGAAATGTATTTAGCTGCATGGGATGCCGCAGTTTCCTTACACCGTGGAAAGATGAAAACGGTAATTATAAATTTGAGGGACGTTTTAATCAGGGTGTTGTCAGTTTAAACCTTCCGCAGATTGGTATTTTAGCAAAAGGCGATATGGAATATTTTTGGCAGCTTTTGGAAGAAAGATTGTCGCTCTGCTTTGAAGCTTTGATGTGCCGCCACCGTGCGCTTGAGGGTGTAACCAGTGATGTCAGTCCGATTCACTGGCAGTATGGTGCGATTGCCCGTCTGCAAAAATGAGAGAAAATCGATAAATTGTTACATGGCTGTTATTCCACGATTTCTCTTGGATA
>URTC01000006.1 GCA_900550765.1 uncultured Clostridia bacterium
AATAAACGTTAAAAAGCTGGTTCCCAAAGACGACCATAGAATAACGATCAAACAGCATGGCACAATATAATCAACATCCTCCAGCCATTTTATATTGGTAAGTGTTAGTCCAGTATTCATTAAAAAGCCGTTCAGAAGTCCATACTGGTCTGAAGAAAAAATGATCTTCCAAACAACATAGACGTTTGCCAATGTCGGTGCGTAATAAAACAATGTCATGACCGCCCTGGTCTTCCGGCCCAGCTCATTGATAAGCCAGGCGAAAAGCAGGGACATCAAATAACCACCGGGGCCGACAATAACGGCAAAGAACAACGTATTTTTAAAGGCCGTCATAAAAAGATCATCGGCAGTAAACAGCCTGATATAGTTATCCCAGCCGGTAAACACAGGCGGCTCCAGCACGTTAAAGTAAGTAAAGCTGAAATAAATAGCAACAAACACAGGTAAAACCGTAAATACGATAAATACCAGCAAATACGGAAGCATAAACAAATAGAGGCTGCCGTTTTTACGCATTTCCTTGAACTGATAACGAATCCAATCCGAGAAAAACGACTTCTTTTTTGTTGCGGGATTCGATTGGTTAGCCATTATTCGTACTTCCTTTCGGTTTTGTCATTACTATAATTTTATCCGCGAACTCTTCACATTTGCGCGCAATTTCCTGATTGATCTTGCTTACATATTCCACAAACGTCGTATTAGGATCGGTATCGTTATTGATAACCTCTTTCCAGGCAAACTCAATATTCCGCGCGGTGTAATAACCACCGGGAACCTGCGGAACAGCTTTCGCATACTTCCATTGCTCCTGAATGGTTACCATTGATTTTTTGTCCCATGGCAGCCGTGACATCGCCTTTAGGTTCGCCGTCTGATATCTCGCCGCAGCACCCAGCAAGCTTTCGATCTCCGTACCGAAACGATACTGGGCGTCCTCACCAGTCCACCATTTCATAAATTCCCAGGCACGCTGAATGTGGCTGCGTCCTTCTTCCGTAGTTTTATCCATAGCAAGCATAATGCATCCGGCCGAGCTGCTGCCGCAGGAATGATCCACGACCACATTTCCATTTTCATCCAGCATCTGGTTGCCATTTTCATCATACTGCACCGTACCGGGAACCATAGCAAACTCCCAAAGTCCTTGAATTTCCGGAGCAAAAACAGCAAGCGTAGAATACGTACTGTAACTGGCAATCCCTACCGGAACTTCTCCAGTACGGAAACGGTTTGCAAAATCATACGAATTGGGCAGATCATATAAAGTATAGAACTGCGTCCATTCCTTAAATGCATCAAGTGCCGCGTCCGAAGTCAGATCCGTCGTCGTGCGATCGTCGGTATAGAACTGACCTCCCTTCTGATAAAGCAGCATAGCATACGTAAGGTTACCTGCACCAACCGCACCAACCACGGGCACCGGCATAGCAAACGTCATTTGCTGGTTCTGCAATTCCCCTATAATATAGTATACATCTTCCCACGTCTCCGGAGGCTCCAGGCCCAGTTCCTCCAGAATATCGGTACGGTAGAAGATCATATAGAAATCCTGTGTTTCCGGAATCGCATAAATTCCATTTCCAAAAGAGAACGGTTCCACCGCACTGGAGGCAAATCTTTCGGGATCAAGCAGTACCTCCTCATAATCGGGGAACAGCTCTTCGTCGGCCAAATTCATCACCGCACCGCGGAATGCATAGTTCACCGCGGCCTCCTCCCCACGTGACAGGCAGATATCCGGTCCGATGCCGGAGAGCGTAGAGGGCAGAAGTGATCCGGCGGCTACAAGCCGCGTACTTACGGCAATTCCCGTCTGTGCTGTAAACATATCGTCAATCAGCTGTTTTAAAATCGTGGCGTTATCTCTTGACCCCGTAAGGCCTACGCCTGTTTCCAGCCAAACCTCCACCGGTTCCTGTCCATCCTGCGCCACAGTACCACCGATATTATCGTAGTCCTCCGTAAAGGATGCGATAAAGGAACGAATTTCATGAACAAGGCTTTCAAAGAAATTGGCAGTTGCACGCGGCAGCCCCTCAGCCAATTTTTCCTCGGTAGTAATGACGATGTAATCCAGCTCCAGCGGATTTTTACTCATATCATTGATCCACGTTCCCATCGCCGCAATGGCATCTTTAAAATCCGTAAAAATACTTTTGATTTTTGTATGGTCAGAATTCATTTGTTCCAGAATCAGCATCATGCTCTTCAAGCTGGAAAGCTGTGCGCTGGAGCTCTTACCAAACACCTCAATAAAGCGTGCTTCCAGCTGTGTAAGATTTGCAGATTCGTCTCTGATAATCTGCAATGCATCAGGAACCATCGTATCCAGCATATAGTCACGATTCAGATCCGGAGAGGAACCGGTAATCATCAAAATTCTTCTATACGCGGTATTCAGCTGAGTAAGGCTGGTTTGAGCATCTGCCAGCAGATCGCCCAGATCGCCCAAGGTAGTCTCCAGGCGAATCGTATTTTCACCGGCATTTAAATAAAAGTAATACGTACCGTTCGTATCATCTCCCATTGTATAATAGGAGAAGGAACTGTCATACCGAAAACGCAGATTGCCAGCTTCCTGACAAGGCTGATCGCCATTGATCAGCAGTTTTCGTGAAGTATACATACCGCTCAGGGTATTTTGCCGTGCCTTCAGCGTTATCGCATACAGACCGGATTTTTCTACCGATACCTTCCACTCGATCCACTCATTAGGACTCTGCCATTTATCCGCACCGATCGTATTATAACGGATTTTACTGTGATGATACGGCACCGTAAGCGGAGAGGATCTATCGGTGATCGCATAGATCGTAGGCGATGACTTCAAAATATCATAAGTAACATCCTTGGTAGCGTCATAGGCCGTCGTATCCACAGGATCTATATAATTATTGTATTTATCTATCGCACTTTGGGTAAGGAACTGCGCGGAATGCTTATCGGTATAAATTTCCGGGGCATGCAGGCCTTCAGCCTGAATATACAAAGAATTAACTCCCGTCACCTTTTGATATCCGGCAGCCTGATACTGTGCAGTCAATTCTGCATAAGTGGGAATCTCCGCAATTTGATGAAGCTTTGCATATACCACCACCATGCCTTCTTTTACAGCTTCAAAAGAAAGCACATGCGTCCCTGCTTCAAAATAGAATTTGAACGGTGTCTGTTCATACCCCATATAATCTCTGACAGCAAGACTCTGCCATTGAGGTGCTTCTTCCTGATACGGGCGTTTTTCATTATTGGTCTGGCCATCAACACGCAAAAGCCCGGAATCCTTCCAAACACGTTCAAAATTGACCTGACGTGCTTCATAAAAAGGCACAGCATAATCAATATACAATCTGCGCTGTACTGCTGAACTTTTACTGGAAATACTGTACTGCTGTCCGTCTATCTCATATACCAGTTCGTCATAGGCAAAATACGAAAACGTAATGTTGTACAGCCCCGCCTGCTTTACATTGAAGACCCAGCCGCAGATGCCCTCATCATAAAAAAGGGCTCCCTCGCGAAGATCTTCGGGATCATTTTTCGGCGCAACCTTTACCACGGGAAGGTTACCGATCACTTCGCCCGTATCCGGGGCAAACTGCACAGCATCCTTTCCGCTTAAAACGATTTCCTCTTGCGGCATAGCTTTATCGCTGTACTTATTTTTGTACGCGGTATAATCTGCCGTACTTGAAACCGTGCTGTCAAAGGCTTGTGCCTCAGGCATTTCATAGTCAGCTTCCTCTTCTGTAGTGCCGACCTCTGCTGCTTCACCGGGCGCCTGAGATCCATCAGCATTTTCCGGTGCGGCATACGCCACGCAGGCAAACACTGAAATCATCACTGACGCAATGATGACAAAGAACAGCAGTCTGATAAGCAAAGACTTCATGTTCTTCCTCCTGAAAGCTAAAATGTTTCTGCAAAAACGCTCAATATATAATAATGAGTCCACCGTGAGCAGAATGATACATAATATCTACTGTATCATACCACCAAGAGGGGCCAAAGTCAATATACTACCTAAAAAATTTTCCGAACTTCCAAAAATTACTTTTTCTCAAAAACTCCCTAATATCGGGCGTTTTCATCATTTTCTTTTTTGCTGTTAAAAAAATATTTACATTTTTAGCCCACCATTTTATCACAAAAAGAACATTTGAATTCCAAACTTACCGCCGGATAAAAAAAGTTAAAAATAATTGTTTTTTCTTATTGACTTCTGCGCCGCGTTAGGGTATAGTTATTATCAAGCTGCTTTTGAAGGCAGCTTCAAAATCAACGTGGTGCGAGGTGTTTCTTATGAAGACACTAAAGCGACTGTTTCTCTATTTCAGGCCTTATTTGGGTATCATGATACTGTATTTGGTTATGGGTGCGCTGATCGTTTCGCTGGCCATGCTGCTGCCGCAGATCACAAAAGCCATCATAGCTTCAGTTATCGGCGATACTCCTTTTTCGATTTTGGGTCATACTCCCTCTTCAAAGGATGCACTTTTTCTGGAATTAGCTGTTGCCTGGCTCACCATTGTAATCGTGCGGCAGGGGCTTTCCTACATCCGCGGTTATTTAATGGCCAAAAGTTCCATTAAAGCCGTTTGAAAAATTAGAGTGGCAGGCACAAACCTTTTTACGCAATGAGAATACCGGAAATATTATGACGGTAATCAACGGTGACACGGAAATGATAAAAAACTTCTTTACCGGTACCGTACCCGCTATTTTGGAGGCCATCTTCGGTTTTATTTTTGCCAGTATCATGATCGGCCAAATGAGCTGGATCATGGTATTAACCGCCTACCTTTTTGTGGTGCCGCTGTTTCTTATCTCCCGCAAATTCAGTAAGGTATTCTATAAATGGTATCATTTTGTACGCGAATCCAGCGCGGACTTAAGCATGACCACCCAGGAAAACATCACCGGTATTCGTATTGTAAAGGCCTATGCCCAGGAAGAGCAGGAAAAGAAAAAATTTAAGGAAAAAAACGATGCGTTCCGCTACCATGGCATCAACTATATGGTAGTTTGGGGCAAGCATTTTATTCCCTTCGGAATTATCAGCAACCTGCCCAATATCGTACTGACCATTATGGCGGCTCTTTTAGTCATCAACGGCAATACACACTTTATGATGCTGGATCAAACGATGAGTGTGGCTGAATTTGTAGCTATCGGTGGATATGTAGGCTATATTCTGGTTCCTTTTCAGCAAATCAATAACTGGCTGAACCAAACCCAGCAGGCTGCTACCAGTGCAGAAAAAGTTTTCCGTTTTTTAAACACCGGCTCTATTATTACCTCAAAAAAAGACGCACAGACGGTAGATCCTACCTGTGTAAACATTAAAATGGAACACGTGGGCTTCAGTGCAAACAAAACACAGATCATTGAGGATGTTACCATCGATCTGCCCCAAGGAAAAAGCCTCGGCATTATGGGGACCACCGGCAGCGGCAAAACGATGGTAACCAACTTGATGACCCGCTTTTTTGATGTTACGGAAGGGGCCGTTACCATCAACGGCGGCGACGTAAAAGATATCGATCTAACCAGTCTGCGCGCCTGCTTTTCCCCCGTACTGCAGGACGTATTTCTGTTTTCCGATACCATTGCAAAAAATATCGCATTTGGGCGGCCAGACGCCACATATGACGATGTGTGCAATTGTGCAAAAATTGCGCAAGCGCACGATTTTATTTTAGAAACGCCGGATGGCTACGATACCATTGTCGGAGAACGCGGCATGGGCCTTTCCGGCGGGCAGAAACAGCGTATCTCCATCGCCCGCGCTCTGCTGTTTAACGCGCCGGTCCTGATTTTTGATGATGCGACCAGCGCGCTGGATATGGAAACCGAACAGGAACTGTATCATGCGCTGCGCAGCCGCGGCAGCAATCAAAGTCATATCATTATCGCCCACAGAATTTCTTCGGTAAAAGACTGTGACGAAATCCTTATTATGGATAAAGGACGTATCATAGAACGCGGTACCCATGAGGAGCTGCTGGCACTGCATGGACAATATTACGAAATTTACAAAGAACAGTACAGCACTGTTCTTGAGGCAGTCTAAAGGAGGTGTTCTTATGGCACGCAACAGATATTTAGACGACGAAGAAGAAGTTGTCAAGCTGAATGCCGGTCTCTTAAAGCGGCTGTTCCGCTATATGATTCCTTATAAAAAACTGTTTTTTGCAGGATTATTTCTTTTAATTATTAATGTACTGGTTACGCTGATATGGCCCCGGATGACACAATGGATTATCGATGATGTTCTTTCCATCAACGGTGCATACGCCAACAGTATCAAGGCTTTGCTTACCGTTATCGGCATCGTGTCCTTCGTGCTCTTTGTAGACGTTTTTTTAGCGGCAAAGCGTGTAATCCTGATCACCAAGCTCGGGCACAATACAATTTATGATATCCGCCAAGAGATCTTTGACCATGTGCAGACGCTTTCCTTTAAATATTTTGATGATCGGCCGGCCGGTAAAATCATGGTGCGGATCACCAATTACGTGGACTCTCTGTCAAATCTGCTCTCCAGCCAAATCATCCAGCTAATTGTAGATGTCTTTACATTGCTCTGTATTCTGGTGATTCTGCTGAGCATGAATCTGCGGCTTACCCTGCTGAGTTTTGCGGTCATCATCCCGCTTTCGCTGTTTATCATCTTCCTGCGCCGCATCATTGCCAAATGGGCACGTCGTGTACGAGCAAAGTCAAGTAACCGTACGGCTTATATCCATGAAAATATCATGGGAACCTATGTGACCCAATCCTTTAACCGAGAGCAGTACAACCATAAGGAAATGATCCGGCTGGATGACGATGTAAACTACCAGTTCATCCGCCTGCATCTTTCCAGCGCAACACTGGGGCCTGCAGTAGACATTCTATCAACGATCGGTACAATTCTTGTTTATTTCGTCGCAATCCAATTTATTGCCGGCGGTGAAATGACTTTAGGTGCCCTTACCGCCTTTACTACCTATATGACGAGATTCTGGCAGCCCATTGCGTCTTTTACCACAATCTTCAATCAATTCTGTGAAGCTACCAGCAATATCGAACGTATTTTTGAAACCATCGACACCGAACCGGAAATCGAAGACAGACCGGACGCCTATGTACTGCCTGATATCACCGGCCGCGTGGAATATAAGAATGTGGATTTTTCCTATGATGGAAAAGTCAATATTCTGGAAAACGTTTCCTTTACCGTAGAACCCGGGCAGATGATTGCCTTTGTAGGCCCTACCGGCGCGGGAAAAACAACAGTGGTAAACCTGCTTTCCCGTTTTTACGATGTTACCGGCGGCAGTGTGGAAATCGACGGACATGATGTACGTAATGTAACGCTCCAATCCCTGCGGACACAGGTAGGCGTTATGATGCAGGATTCCTTTATTTTTACCGGCACAATTATGGATAACATCCGCTACGGCAGGCCGGAAGCTACCGATGAAGAATGTATTGCCGCAGCCAGAAAGGTTTATGCCTCCGAGTTCATTGAACGTCTTCCCGAGGGCTACAACACCAAAGTGCAGGAGCGCGGTGCCGGTCTTTCCACAGGGGAACGCCAGTTGCTCTCCTTTGCCCGTGCGGTATTAGCCAATCCGAAGATTTTAATTCTTGATGAAGCAACCAGCAGCATTGATACGCAGACTGAGCTATTGATCCAGCGCGCGCTGGCACAGCTGTTAGAGGGCCGCACCAGCTTTGTGATCGCCCACCGCCTCTCTACTATTAAGCGTGCCGATCAAATCATGTGCATCTGCAATAAGGGCATTGCCGAACGAGGCACCCATGAAGAACTAATGCAGAAAAAAGGTATCTATTATGAGCTGAATATGAGCCAGTATCGAGCGCTGATTCAGCAGCAATAAAGAATACAGAAGGGATTTTATGGAACCTATTATACTTTTATTGATCCTCATTTTCGGAATTGCCGTTATTGTATTACAGATAGCGGCAATCCGTCGTCTTTCAGCCCAGAATGCAAAAAATGAAGAATTAACGCGAATGCTGCAGCAAGAAAATGACAAGCTGAAAAATTTTCTTCTGCAGCAAAACAGTGATCTGCGCCGGGAACTGAATACCTCCCTTGCCAATTATAGCAATACCGTGAATACCGGAACGGCACAGCTGACCACAGTACTGCAAAACCAAATGGAGGGCTTTTCCCAAACCCTTCGAGATATGACCGAGCAAAATCGCCGTCAATTAAATGAGATGCGCCAAACCATCGAAAATAATCTGCATGCCCTGCAATCCGATAACGCTGAAAAGCTGGAAAAAATGCGGCAGACTGTGGATGAAAAGCTCAGTTCCACCTTGGAAAAACGCCTGAGCGAAAGCTTTTCTTCCGTAAGCAAGCAGCTGGAAAACGTGTACAAGGGACTCGGCGAAATGCAGACGCTGGCCTCCAGCGTAGGCGATTTAAAAAGCGCCCTGACCAACGTAAAAGTGCGCGGAACCTGGGGCGAAGTATCTCTGGAGAATCTTTTAAGTCAGCTTTTGACTCCGGAACAATATAAAAAAAATGTAAAACCGATACCACGCTCTAACAATATCGTAGAATTCTGCATCTGTCTGCCCAATAACGAAAACAACGATATCGTCTATCTTCCCATTGACTGCAAATTTCCCATTGAGCAATATATCCGTCTGTGTGACGCTTCCGAAGCCGGCGATGCCGCAGCAGCAGAGGAAGCCTCCAAGCAGCTGGAAGCTTCCATAAAGCTCAGTGCGCGCACGATTCGCGATAAATATATCGCCCCGCCCTATACCACGGATTTTGCCATTATGTATCTGCCTATTGAGGGCCTGTATGCCGAAGTTGCCCGAAAAAGTGGCCTGTGTGAACAACTGCAGCGGGAATACCGCGTTACCGTAGCCGGTCCCACTACGTTGGGCGCCTTTTTAAACAGTCTTCAACTGGGTTTCAAAACACTCGCCATTCAAAAACGCACCAGTGAAATTACACAGCTGCTTACTAAAATCAAAGGTAATTTCAATAAATTTGCGGATCTGCTGGAAAAAACTAAACGCCGGCTGGATGATGCCAGCGCTAATATTGAAGATGCCACCAAACGGTATTATAAAATCGACACGCTCTTAGGCAAAGCTGATATGTTTTCCTTGGAAAATGCAGCTGAAGCTGCCGAGAAAGACTCCGGTGAGGACCATACGGAACATGGTGCTTAAAATTTTTCTATACATCAAAACGATAATATAGTATAATACTATTCAGTACTGCGGTACTGAATCTTTATTTTTGGGAAAGGGTACTATGAAATATCCGCTTACAAAAAAGCTTTCTGTTTTGATTCTTGCGATCCTACTGATCGCCGTGCTGACCTTTGTGATCTTCAATATGCGCGAAAATTATTTAAAAACCAACCGCGACCGTATTATTCTTTTAGCGTATCAAACAAATATTACCGGTTCCAGCGGAGAAATGTGGGCAAAAAATCTGCAAACGCTGTTTCCCGAAATGCCGGGCTTTGAAGTTTCTGTTTATCTTACGCATGAAGCAGGAAATGAGAGTATTACTGTAACTACCGAAAATGGCTGGCAGCAGATCATTACCCGTTTGGGCAGCAAGCAGGGAGATATTTTGCTTTTAAATAACAAAGCTTTTTACGAGACGATGCTGGCCAATGATTTTCTTCTGCCCCTGGAGCCCTGCGGCTATGGCGACCGCGCTGTCCGCGGAGATAATGGAAAAATTTACGGCATTGATGTAACAGGCCTTACCGCTGAGGGACTCTATAGCCTGGATACCTCCGCTCTGGTGGGCCAAGGTCAGCCCCTGCCCTTAGCTTCCACAGATGCTTCTGATTTCGAAACAAATTCCGAGTAGTTTCCCCCACTAGTGATCGCAGTACTATATAAAGGTACCGCACACGAAGCGTATGCACGGCAGGTTTTAGAACAGCTTTGGGGAGGCTGCGGCCAATGAAGCATATAAAATACGCACTCTCACATTGCATCAATATCCTGCTGATACTCTGCATCGTCATTTGTCTGATAACAACGGGTTTATCAGAGGTCATTTCCCAACTGCAATCCGCTAAAAAAGGAGTGGAAGTAATCCTTGTAGATACCACACTTTCTGTAGGTAGCGACGATCAGTTTCGCAAAAATATTCAAGCATTCACGCAGATAAAATACGTAGGAATCTCCACGGTGGACTCCTCCTCAGCGGAGGAATACATCCATACTATCGAAAATTACTCGATGACGGAATATTTAAAATACCTTACTCTGAGCCGAAATGCTGAAATCTTGATTGTTCCGCAAACAATGCTTGAAACAGTTTACCAAATGGATACGATCACCCCTCTTTTATTGGACGTTCCCGAACAATACCGGGAAATCTGCAGCCATGATGATACTGTTTATGCCTTTCCTTTCCGGGATTTGACCGTTACCGACTACGGAGCCACCCTTCTTTCCGCGCAAAGTGAAGTTTTCGGCATCCTCCTCGCCGGCGCGGACCACACCGAAGCAATCCGCCAATATTTAGCGTCGCTGGCAGCTTAAAAGCTTTATTTCACCACAAGCAAAACTCTTTCCTATGGAGGGATCGTTATGTACCAACAAAAATGCGAGCCTAAAAAACATTCTCCTGTCAAAACCTTTCTGTTAACGCTTGCAGGGCTCCTGATTTTTTTGATGCTCTGTTTTCTTCTGGCCTATATCGACCGTTTTTTAGGTACTTCCGGCGCGTCTTTTGCTGCGCTTTTCCTCTTTTTGCTGCTGGGCTATTTTCTGTTGAAGCCCGGTCAAGCCTCTTACCTTTACACCTTAAAAGGCAATTGCTTTACCATTGAACAAATCTTAAACAAAAAAACGGTAAAAACCGTAAAAATTGATACGCGTACAATAACCTCTGTCGTTCCCGGGCGCGGCGGACGCCGCCTGCTGCCCCACGGATACGTGCCCTATACAGTCTGCTGCAATGATAAACAATATTGTCTTGCTTTAGACGATACGATGCGTGCAGGGTTAGCGGAAAAAAATGCTACCGACGCATTCCTTATGCAAAGCCGCGAAAAAATACTGCATACACTAAAAGAATTGATCGCTATTCCTTCTGTAAAAAACGCTCCTGAAGAAGGCATGCCTTTTGGATCTGCCTGCGCTCAGGTGCTGAAAAAGACATTAGAGATATGCGAAAGCTTAGGGATGAGAACAAAAAACTTAGAGAATTACTGCGGCTGGGCAGAAATCGGCAGCGGAAAAAAAATGATTGGCGTTCTCTGTCATTTAGATGTAGTCCCCGCCGGGGATGGCTGGGCAACCGATCCGTTCGAAGCAGTACTTTCAGAAGGCTGCATCATTGGCCGCGGTGCCGTTGACGATAAGGGACCCGCAGCAGCAGCTATTTATGCCGTTGCCGCCGTACAGGAAAGTTTGGATTCCCTGCCCTGCCGTATAAGGCTGATTTTTGGCTGTGATGAAGAAAGCGGCTGGGGTTGTATGGAACATTATGCCCATACAGAAGAGCTTCCCGATATGGCGTTTACTCCCGATGCGGAATATCCGGTTATTATTACCGAAAAAGGAATCGCACAGTTTACGCTTACAACCAGTCTTGAAGAGGGAAATTACCAGCTGTATATCAACGGCGGTCTGCGTCCTAATATGGTGCCGGATCGGGCCTCTGCTACAGTGATCGGTAATATTGACCGACTCTATCCTATTTTAACCGAATACGATGTTCACAAAAACGGCCTCAGTTTTTCTGCAACGGGGAATGTACTCACCATAGAAGCCACGGGAATCAGTGCCCATGGCTCTACACCAGAAAAAGGGAAAAACGCACTCTTTGCACTGTTCCATTTTTTAAGTGCGCTGCACTTAGGCGGAAGTCAGGGAAATTTTGTCGAAGACATGCTTACGCTTTTTGTGGATAAAAGTGACGGCAGCGGAGCCTCTCTTCAGCTGAGTGACAAAGTCTCCGGACCCTTGACGCTTAACCTCGGCATGTGTTATATCGGAAAAAATGAACTTTTCAGCGACATGCACGATGATTCCTGCAGAATCGTATTAGATATCCGCTATCCTGTTTCCTATCAGCTGGAGGAAATTTCTGCAAAACTGCAGCGAGCGATTCCCTCTGCATGGGACTGCGAAATTGAACACGCACAGCCGCCGCATCATATAGAGGAAGACACACCGCTCGTACAGACGTTAATGAAAGTATACAAGCAATATACGCAAAGAACTGACAGCCCCCTTGCCATCGGCGGCGGCACTTATGCACGTGCATTACCGGGAAGAGCCGTTGCTTTCGGCGTTCAGTTTCCGCAAAAACCGGATCAAGCGCATCAGGCAAATGAAAGAATTGAAACAGAGGATCTTCTTTTAAGTGCCAAAATGTTTGCCTGCGCCCTTACAGAACTTGTTCAAATATAATTTTTATTTGAAAAAATGCTGTTTTTTTGTTATAATATAATTTGAATAGATAAAAACGGTGATCATATGTTTCAGATTCAAATCGGGGATACGGTAATCACCCGAAAAAAGCATCCCTGCGGCGGCAACAGCTGGCAATGCGTCCGCACAGGTGCAGATATCAAATTAAAATGCAATACCTGCGGCAGAATTATTATGCTGGACCGCGAGGAATGTAAAAAACGCACAAAAAATATTGTAAAAGCGGAAGGCAAAGAGAATGACTAAACAAACCGATCCAAAGGATATAAATCCCTTTCCTGAAAAGGATGCATCTGTACAAACGCAAGAGGACCAACGGCAGAATGACGTAGCCGGTCAATTTTCTATTTTCGATCAAGAAATTTCCGGTACTCTTTTTACACAAACTCCGCCGGAAGAACCGAATATCCCGGAAGAAACTACCGTGATCCCCCTCAAAGAAACTGCCGCGATCGACCAGCCACCCATCATAACGAAAACCGTTTTGCAGGAAAATCCAGATGATAAAATGCATGAAACTCTACCAGATACCGACGCTTCGTCCGTACAAGAAGATTCTTCTGACGAAACTTCTGCACCCATGCAAGACGAATACTATATTCCGCAGTTTGATATTCCTCCGGCAAAAAAAAAGAAACCTATAGAGGATATTCCCCCCTCTTCGGTATCAACCGCAGATTTCACAGCGGATAATAAAACTGACGACAAAGCGGAAAATATTGCACACCGTTTGGTTGCCTACAGTGAAATCAAAAATAAAAGCGAACTACCGGAATTTGAAACCCCTTATCTTTACAAGGGAAAAAAAGGCGAACATATCCGTTACCGACTCTCCCTTCCCACCGATAAAAATCCTAAAAAAGAAAGAATGAAGAGAAGTATCATCAGTTTAGGAATTACCGTAATCACGGCGCTCATATTAGCTTTTTTGCTCAGAAGCTTTGTCTTTGTTCTTGCTACAGTGGATGGTCCGAGCATGGAACCAACCCTGCAGAATAACGAAAAAATACTGGTTACACGCTATAGCTATTATTTCCACGAAATTGAGCGCGGTGACGTGATTGTATGCCGATTTGACAATGAAAATTATCCTGACTATTATGTAAAACGTGTGGTTGCCTTAGGCGGCGAAACTGTAAAAATAGAAAACGGTATTGTATACGTAAACGATGTGCCTTTAGAAGAAAACTATATAAAAGAGCCGCCGCGGAACGACATGGAAGAAGTTTTGGTTCCGGTTGGATATGTCTTTGTTATGGGAGATAACCGAAACAATTCCACTGACAGCCGAAAAAGCTACATTGGCCCCATTGCACAGGAACTTGTTGTAGGCAAGGCACGCTGTATTCTGTTTCCGCTTTCCAACTTCGGCTCTATTGAGGAGTAGCTTTGTGAAATTTCTTGTACTTTCCGATATCCACGGCAACAACATTGCCTTACAGGCCGTGCTGGATAAAGTAAAAAATCAGCACTATGACAGAGTACTGGTACTTGGTGATAACATCGGTGACGGCCCCTGCCCCGATAAAGTACTGAATATTCTTTCCCAACTGCAGCCTGTGATGATTCAGGGAAACCGAGAAGAACTTGCCTGCCGTCATTTTGCCGGTTTTGCTGAAACCCAAAAGGCGCTGCAATGGCAATTTATGCGGGAATCCCTGAGCTTTATGTCCCGGCAGCAAAAAGAATGGATTGCTTCCTTTCCGCAGCAGCAGACAATAACGGAAGAGGGTCTTTCGCTGAGAATGGTGCATGGCTCCCCTTTTTCAATTCGAGAGCTGTTGTATTATAATAATCCGCAGCGTCTGCAGGAATGTCTGGCAGCTATTAAGGAGCCCATTCTCCTATGCGGTCACAACCACTATCAATTTGCCTATTTAAACGGTGATACCTTAGTAATGAATCCCGGTTCTATCGGGTTAAGCCAAAAAAACGAAGCCTTTCGAGCGGATTACGCTCTACTGAATCTATCGGCCGGTCAATTTTCCTTTGAGCTGAACCACGTATATTATGACGGTGAAAAAATCAAGCAGGAATACATGGACCGAAATTTATGGGATACAAATATCTGGGGACAAATCGCTTACAAGGAAATGAGCGAGGGTAAAATGTATATCATTGCTTTTGCCCGTTTTGTCTTTAATTTGGCGAAGGCCAGAAATGCATCTTCCCACCCGCTGGATGATGCCATTTGGCAGGAGGCATGTGAAACATGGGATTGGACGCCCGCAAAATGACGTTATTTGACTGCCACGTAAATGCTGACAGCACACAACAGCAGAATATCAGAAAATACTGCGCTCAGGCAAGACAACAGGGCCTCGATGGGTTCTGCTTGACTGAGCCGGTTGTTTTTTCCAAATCCGAAAGTACAATAAAACTTCCCCAATTCCCCGCTAAAGAGCATAGCGATCTGGAAATTTTAACCGGATTAGAAATTGAATTTACACCGGAAACACATACAAGCATGGCTCTGCGCACCGCGGGGCTTAATCCTGATTACATTATTAATGCCGTTCACAGCGCAGACGGACTGTCCCTACGGGATATGGAATATTATACTTCGCAAAGCCGAACCGATGCTTACAGTAATTATCTTACCTGTGTGTTTGATTCCCTTGACGCGGCTTTTGAGTACTCCGTATTAGGCCATATCACCTATGTAAGCAAATATGCCTATTACCCTTCGCCGGCACTGGAATGGCGGGAATTTCCGGATATTTTGGACAATATTTTGATGCGAACCGTCTTTATGGGGAAAGGCCTGGAACTTAACGCTTCGGCGTATGCATCGGAAAAACTTCTAATGCCCTCACTTTCGGTTCTAAAGCGCTACCGAGAGCTCGGCGGGGAAATTCTTACATTTGGTTCGGGTGCACACTCTTATTTGCATGTAGGAGCACATATGCATGATATGTGCGAAGCTGCTATTAGCTGCGGGTTCAAATACTACACGGTATTTAAAAAAATGCGTCCGCAAATGTATCCGTTATGAAATTCACACTTCCCAAAAATAAATTGATCTTAGCACCGATGGCCGGTGTTACAGACAGCATTTTTCGCCGGATATGTACACGTTTCGGTGCAGGACTCACGTTTACAGAAATGGTCAGCGCCAAAGGGCTGTACTACAACAGTGAAAATACGCAATTTTTGTTAGCGCCTGCCTATACAAACTGCGAAGGCGCTCAAATTTTCGGTTCTTCTCCTGAAATTATGGCGGCACAGCTTTCTCACCCGCTTTTTGCGCCGTTTTCATTGATCGATATCAATATGGGCTGTCCGGCAAAAAAAATCACCTCCAACGGTGAAGGCAGTGCACTGATGAAAGATATTCCTCTGGCAAAAGAAATTATCTCCGCCTGCTCACATGCGGCAAAAAAACCCGTAACCGTAAAAATTCGTGCGGGCTGGCAGGAAAAAAATGCCGTAGAATTCGCTGTTGCCGCACAGGAAGCAGGAGCATCCGCTATCACGGTGCACGGCCGCACTGCGGAACAGGCGTACCGGGGCAAAGCGGATCTGGAAATTATACGGCAAGTAAAACAAAACGTTTCGATCCCCGTTATCGGCAACGGTGATATCTCCGACGGTATTTCAGCTCAAACGATGTTGGAACATACCGGCTGTGACGCAATTATGATCGGCCGCGCCAGTCAGGGCGCCCCTTGGATCTTTGCCCAAATACAGGCGGAATTGGAGGGCCGCGTCTTTTGCCTAACCGCTGAACAGAAATTGGATATTGCCTTGGAACACGGCATGGGACTGGCACAGCTGCGAGGGGAACATACCGCTATGCTGCAGATGCGCAAGCATCTGTCTTGGTATACCCATGGTTGGCGCAACGCAGCGGTTCTTCGGCAAAAGATCAATACTCTCTGTACCCTTGAGCAGTTCTGTGAATTGATCCGGCAATTGAAAAAAACCGCTGAGCATGCCTGATGCAGTTTTTGCGATGCCGTACTAATAAAGGCTTTTCTTT
>URTC01000007.1 GCA_900550765.1 uncultured Clostridia bacterium
CCGTGGTAGGAGCGCACGGGCTCGAAATATTTTTCACTGTGCGTACCCTCGATAAATACGCTGTTGGTTGCCTGCTCATACATGCCCTTTGTGCCGCGTACGGTAAAATCACGGGAATAAAAACGGGGCAGCGTGGTGTCCAGACGCAGAAGAATCGTTTCTCCGCCGGCGCATTTCAGCATGGTGGTAACGATATCGCCCTGGGCAAAGTCCGTTTCTTTCATATATTCCGGCACTGCTTTTTCCTGCGCTTGCTGCCGGATATATTCTTTGAGCCCGGCAGCCTTTGACGCCATAGAGGAAACGGAGACGATGCGGTTTCCGCGGTTGATGTTCAAAAGCTTTGCGATCGGTCCCAGTTCATGGGTAGGGTAGTTTTCGCAGCAGCGGTGCTGGTAGTTCTTAAAGCGGTAATGGCGGTTCTCGATGCCCCAGGCTACCTCCTGGCGCAGGTCATGGGAATAGGAGCCTGCACAGTGGACGATCTGTCCGAAGAGGCTTGCGCGGGCCATGGCTGTGGCCAGCAGTTCTTCCCGGCCGTAGCAGCAATTTTCCAGCAGCATGTACGGCGTTTTTGTCCGTTCAAAGGTATCTACAAGCCTTTGGCAGCCGGTCAGAGAAAACTCACTGCCCACATCGCTGCCCACGGGAATCCCCTGCGCCATGGCAAACATGGAAATTTCTCCGTGGGTTTCCCAGGAGGAGAACACCAGTGCGCCGTCCAGTCCCGGCAAGGAAAGCGCCTGACGGTAGTCGGTAAAACCCTGGGCGGCGCCGTCTTCGGCACCCGCTGTGGTTTTTATCATGGCGGCAACACGGTCCTCATAAACATCGCATACCGCGGCAACGTGTACATCCGGCATCTTTAAAAGTACGTTTTCAATGACCCAGCAGCCTCTGTTTCCCAGGCCGATTACTGCTAAATTGATTTTTTTCGTCATAAAATAAGATTCCTTTCTTTTTTTGCGGGCAATAGATCCTGCCCGGAATATACCTATATCATACTGCGCACCTTTGTATATCGGCAATGGGTTTCCTTATCAAAAAACTGTGTTTTTTTATTATTCTTTACTTTTTTCTTCGGATATGATAGAATATTTTATAGGTGATTTTATGGGAAAATTTATAGAGCAGTACAATTTTATCAGACCCTTTTCTTATGAAGGCGATTTCTATTTAAAATATTTAGGATATAATGATTTTGAAAAGGTTGTGCCGATCAAGCGGCCGCGTGTACAAGATTTTTATACGCTGCACTATGTTCTGGGCGGCAGCGGGACGTTGATGCTGGGGGGAACGTTTTATAAGGTGCGGGCTGGGCAGCTGTTCTTTTTGCCGCCGCAGGAGCAGATCCTGTATTATCCTGATGAAGCTGCACCCTGGGAATACGTTTGGTTTGCCTTTGATGGTGCAAAAGCAGAGGAATATGGAAAAAAGATGGGGTTTTCGGTTGAGGCGCCGGTTCGGGAGGCGCCGGCAGGCGGCCAGGTGCCCTTGTGCCTGCAGCGGCTCTTCGGCTGTATGCTGGCAGAGGACGGTGACGGGTACTTTATGGCGCTTTCTGCTTTTTATGAAATCCTGCATCTATGCGGGAGCAGGGAGCCTCTGCGGGGCGCCGCGCAGATTAAAAAGCTGATCGATCAAAGCTTTGCTTCCCCGGATTTTACTGTGGAGCAGCTCTGCCGCAGCCTGCATATCAGCCTCGCCCAGCTCTGCCGGAGTTTCAGGGAGGAATATGGTGTTACCGCGGTAAAGTATTTGATTTCCTGCAGACTGGCTTTGGCAGCGCGGCTGCTGGAGACAACGCAGCTGCCTATAAAAACCGTGGCGGCCTCCTGCGGCTTTCATGATGAGATCCATTTTATGAAATCCTTTAAAAAAGCTTACGGAATGCCGGCCCTGGCATTCCGAATGCAGCAGATTAAAAAATAAAAACAGGAACAGAACGTTCCTGTTTAAGCAGGTTTACTGAATCCAGCTTTTCCGGTTTGCATCCAAAGCGATATTGCTTTGGCCGTAAAGCGCCAATTGCAGCTTGCGGGCTGCCAAGGGATAATCTACCTTCCAGTACCAGATGTGATCCGCCGTATTCCGGAAGCCCTTGGCGCAGTCGCTGTCGGGAAGAGACATCTGCTGAATGGAGTAATCCAGCCAGCCGTTCGTCAGCGCATTGGTAGCATAGCCGAGCATATCGGTAGAGGAAAGCCCCGTGCGGATATAGGGGATCATGGTATTGAGAATGGAAAGCATCGAGGATACGCCGTAGCTTTTGGCCTGGGCGAGCAGTTGCTTAATGACTTTTTGCTGCCGGTCTACGCGCGCTTCGTCACCGCCGTTGTTTTCCCGTATCCGCATATAGATCAGCGCTTCCTGACCGCTCAGGGTGTTTTTGCCGGTGCTCAGGCGCTTGAATCCGCATTTGTTGCGCAGATACTGACTCTCCTCCTGGGAAAGCTCTATTTCCACACCGCCCATTGCGTCAATCACTTTGGGAAGGGAAGCAAAATTCACGATTGCGTAATTATCAATGGACACCTTATAGTAGCGCTCCAACATTTGAATCTGCAGGGTTGGGCCTCCGTAGGCGTTGGCATGGTGCAGCTTTTCAAAAGCACCTTTGTTATCATGAATGATGTAGCTGTACTGATCGCGCATGATCGAGGCCAGCGTAATCGTTTTTGTGCTGTGATTAATAGAAAAAATAACCATGGCATCGGCGCGGGAATTGCTTTTTAAATTTTCATAGTCCATGCCTATCAGCAGAATATTGGTATCATTGGAAGAACGGACAGGGGATCCGTTGTTCATCCAGTTTTTGATATTGGCCTGCAGGTTATTTAATTCCTGGGGATGAATATCTTCCCCGCTGATGGCAGCGCCCGCGTCGCCGTCGATCGGCGGCAGTGTGGCAAGGTTGCCTAAAGAGGTGCCGTCTCCTTCCACAATGCTCCCGGCCGAGCCGATATCTACACCCTGGCTGGGCGTATAATTTCCGTCGCTCATGCGGCCGAAATACCAGGACCATGCCCCAAAGGCACAACCCAATACCAGCGTGGCGATCGCCAGCGCTACGGCAATGATTTGAAACATCAGGCTTACATTATCCTTGGTTTGAAAAAGCATATAAAAAACCTCGATTCGGTGCGGTGCCGGTTCGTGAAAACGCCGGTCTGTTTTTTCAGCATATTATATATTATAACATATTTTAAAAAAACGAACAAAAAAATTATAAAAATGAAAAAACAGTTTTGGAATGTCCATAAGAAATCACATTGACGAAACGGGGGTTCTTTTATATACTTATATTGTCTAATTAATATATAGGGGGAGCCTTATGAAAAAAACTATCACGATCTGCTTTGCCAATAATAAGGGCGGGTCAGGAAAATCTACCACCTGCTCCAATGTGGGATACAGCTTGGCCCAAAGCGGAAAAAAAGTGCTGCTGATCGACGGGGATATGCAGCTGAATCTTTCTCTCTCCCTTTTTGATGAGGAAACTGTACTGCAGATGGCCCAGGGTGAGAAAAATTTATATCATGCCGTTAAAAATCAGCTGCCGCTGGAGGATTTTATTGTAAAAACCCCGTACGAAAATTTAGAGCTCATTCCCTCCTCTACGCTGATGAGCGGGATAGAATATGAGCTTTTTACCAAATGGCAGCGGGAGTTTATTTTAAAAAAATGCTTAGCGGGAGTGCAGAAAAGCGAAAAATATGATTATATTTTGATCGATGCTCCGCCCACCCTGGGCGGCTGGGTGATGAACCTGCTCTGTGCGTCGGATTTTTTGCTGATTCCCGTCGAGGCCAGCCCCTGGGGGCTTTTCGGATTGGCCAATATGTTTGAATTTTATTCTGTAGTATGCCAGATGGCGCCGGAGCTGAAGATTCTGGGCATTGCCGTGACCAAGGTGAACGAGAGGAAGAATTATTTTAAGCAGACCCTTGCTACCCTGCAGGAGATGGAGGATATGCCGGTATTTTCTTCCTACATTCGGGTTGACAGTACCGTGGAATGGGCGCAGGATGCCAGCAAGCCGGTTGCGGCTTTCCGTAAAACGAGCCGAAGCGCGCAGGAATATGATGCCTTGGCGCGGGAGATTGATAAAGCGGCAAGAACATCATGTTTTTCCGCGTGCGGACAGAAGCTGTAAAAAGAGGAAAGGCGGGACTTTCCTCTTTTTTTATTCCAGTGAGGTGTAAAAATTGATATATTCGCCCACCAGAGAAGCCGAAGCGTGCTTGAGTTTTTGTGCAAAAGCGTCGTCGGAGCTTTCGGGCATTTCGCCAAGGGCCGTATTTACGCAGGTGAACATCTCCTCCAGGACGGTTACCACGCGGTTTCCGCTCTCTAACGCCTTTAGCTGCTCCAGCTGCTTGGCGGTATCGTTGCGGCACAACTGAATCTGTGTGCAGGCCTGCAGGCGTGTTACGTCGCCCTTGTCGGCCTCCACGCACAGATCTACCATTTCCTTGACCGTGGTACGCAGGGAGGAAAAGGCCTGGGCAATCAGCTCGGCCTGTGCTTTGGTGCCGGTGATTTTTACGGAGAGCTCGTCACCCTTTAGCGGAAAGACCGATACCTGGTCAAAGGAAGAGGAAAGTTTTTCCTTTACGCTTTCGGCCCATTCTTTATCGGTATAGCAGGATGCCAGAACCGTAAAGCCGTCGGCCGTTTCCAGCACATAGCCGGCGCCGCCGCCGTCCTTCATTTTTTTTACGGTTTCCTCCGCGGATGCGGCATCCTGAAACTGCCCCGCGCCTACACCGTAGATTTCCAGTGCTTCGATCTTTACGGTATTGGTCACAATGCGCTCATCCTTGGCCACATTGAGATTCATAACCGGCTGTATTACTTTTTCGGCAATGAATTTACCGATGGAATTTACGCTGAATACGATGACGGCAAACACGGCGATGATCAGCAGCGCCGTCAGATTTTTTTTCATTTCTCTCTTTTTCATGCGTTGGGATGTTCCCATTTTTATCACCTCAATGGATAGTATGCAGGGGAATTTGAATTTATACGCCTTGTCCGCACAGAAAAATATATTTTGTTTAAAAAATCTGCGCGGTATATTTTGCAAGACGAAAGCGTAGAACGTAGTATGGAGGGGATCGCCCCCGAAAACGCTTCTTTCTTTTTATAGGAAAAACACGGTATTTTTGCTTGTCAATCCCTTTATGGTATGCTACAATATACACATATATTTTTTGAAGGCTTTACTATAAAACATTGCATTTTATGTAATGTTAAGTTTGTGTTCTCGAAAATATACTGCCTGTATGCTGCTTTTTGCAGCGGGTAAGGAAAAATACTGCAAAAGAGGTACTTGTTTTGAAACGAGAGGATATCAGAAATATCGCCATTATTGCCCATGTAGACCACGGAAAGACCACGCTGGTGGATGAGATGCTGAAGCAAAGCGGCATTTTCAGGGAAAACCAGCAGCTGCAGGAGCGTATGATGGATTCAGGGGATATCGAGCGTGAGCGCGGAATTACTATTTTATCTAAAAATACGTCGATACGCTATAAAGATACAAAAATAAACGTGGTGGATACGCCCGGGCACGCCGATTTCGGCGGCGAGGTGGAGCGTGTGCTGAAAATGACCAGCGGCGTGCTGCTGTTGGTAGATTCCTTTGAAGGCCCGATGCCGCAGACGCGGTTTGTGCTTTCCAAAGCGCTGGAGCTGGGGCTGCGCGTGATTGTGGTCATCAATAAGATGGACCGTCCCGATGCCCGCCCCGACGGCGTTGCCGATGAGGTGCTGGATTTATTTATTGAACTGGGCGCCGATGATTCTCAGCTGGACTGCCCCTTTATCTATGCCTCCGGCCGGGAGGGTACCGCTTCGCTGGACCCCATGGTTCCGGGCACGGATATGACGCCGCTTTTAGATGCGATTTTGGAATATGTGCCCTGTCCGGAGGGAGATCCGGCACAGCCGGCGCAGATGCTGATTTCTACCATTGACTATAACGAATACGTAGGCCGCATCGGAATCGGAAAAATCGAGCGCGGCACCATAAAAACGGGGGATATGGTTTCCCTTTGTACTTTTGGCAGCGAAGGCGTGCGGAGCAATGTGCGCGTGACCAGCCTTTCGGTGTTTGAGGGGCTTAAGCGCGTCAATGTGGAAGAGGCCTCCGCCGGGGAAATCGTCGCCGTCAGCGGCGTTGCCGATATCAATATCGGCGATACGCTCTGCAGACCCGACGCGGTAGAGCCGCTGCCCTTTGTAAAGATTACCGAGCCCACTGTCAGCATGACGTTCTCGGTAAACGATTCGCCCTTTGCCGGCAAGGAGGGGAAATATCTTACCAGCCGCCACCTGCGCGCCCGGCTGTACCGGGAAATAGAATCCGATGTTTCCCTTCGCGTGGAGGATACGGATTCGGCCGACAGCTTTAAGGTTTCCGGCCGGGGAGAGCTGCATCTTTCCATTTTGATAGAAAATATGCGCCGCCAGGGGTATGAGCTGCAGGTCAGCAAGCCGGAGGTGCTGCTGAAAACGATAGACGGCAAACTCTGTGAGCCGATGGAGCGTGTAATCATCGATGTTCCCGACGCCTATTCCGGTACGGTGATCCAGCATATGGGCACCAATCATGGAGAAATGGTGAACATGTTCTCTTTAAGCGCTGTCATGCGGCGTATGGAGTTTCTTGTTCCGGCGCGGGGACTGTTCGGTTACCGGAGCACGTTTTTGACCGATACCCACGGGGAAGGTGTGATGAATTCGGTATTTGACGGCTATGCGCCCTATAAGGGGGAGCTGCCCGGCAGAAAAAACGGATCTTTAATTGCCTTTGAAACAGGCGAATCTATTACCTACGGACTGTTTAACGCCCAGGAGCGCGGAACACTGTTCATCGGTCCGGGAGAGCAGGTCTACAGCGGGATGATCGTAGGGGAAAGCTCCCGGCCGGAGGATATTGAGGTCAATGTATGCAAACGCAAGAATATGACCAATTCCCGTTCGGCCGGATCGGACGACGCGCTGCATTTGATTCCGCCCAAGCGCATGAGCTTGGAACAGGCGCTGGAATATTTGGGTGAGGATGAATTGGCCGAGGTTACTCCGGCGAATATACGGATACGGAAAAAAATATTGGATCCTACCGCCAGATACCGTGCCGCAAAGATGGCAAACCGTCAAAACTGACAGGAGGCGCTTTGATTGAAGAGCGAAAAACGTTTCTGGGCGATCGTAGCCCTGGTGTTTGTGGCCATTTTGGTTTGGCAGATTTTTGCCGGTATCATGCCGGCGCTGCAAAGAGGCGTTGCCGCGCTTACGCCGTTTTTGATTGCCTTTGCCACGGCATATCTGCTGCGGCATCCGGTTATATGGCTGGAGAGGCTGCTGGTAATTATCAGTAAAAGAAAAACGCATAAATGGCAGCATGCAGCAGCCTGCGCAATGGTGCTCATTCTGTTTTTAGGCCTGGCCGGGCTGCTGGTAGCCGTTATCGTGCCGAACGTTATTAACAATATCACGGATTTAGTGATTCGTCTGCCGGAATACATCAATACCTTTACCGCATTTCTCAGCCAGCAGATCGAGGCGCTGTCTCAGTGGCTGGATATTGACGTGAACGGCTATGTGGTGTCGGTGCTGCAATCGGCGGCAGAGAAGGCCAAAGATTCCGCCGAGGCTTTTGCGGGAGCGTTCCAGCTGTTTTCCGCAGCGACGGGAATCGTATCCTCAACGATAAGCTTTCTTTTTGACGCGGTGATTTATATCATCGCCACCTTCTGCCTGTTGTATGACTATAACAAGATCAAACGCTCTGTGAAGCGTCTGCTGCGGGTGTTCGTACGGGATAATGCTCATTATAATAATGTCTGCGCCGTATGCCATGAAAGCGACGTGATCATAGAAAAATATATTGTGGTAAGGCTTTCTACCTCGCTGGGATTAGGCATTGTAAGCTATATTGGCTTTTTGATTTTAGGGCTGCCGTATGCCATTCTTTTGGCCACGGTGATCGCCATTACAAACCTGGTTCCCTATATCGGCCCCATCGTGGGCGCCGTACCGCCGATTTTAATTGCGCTGACGGCCGGCGATACGCGCCTGGCAATAGGGACGGCGGTATTTATTATCATCTGTCAGCAGATCGAAGGCAATATTTTAACGCCGCTGCTTACCGGTGACGCGCTGCAGGTCAGCCCGCTTTTGCTGCTTGTGGGCATTGCGGTGTTCGGCGCGATGATGGGGATTCCCGGCATGATTCTGGGCGCACCGATTGTGGCTATTCTGGCCGGTATTGCCCGCAAGGCGATGAACGCCGCGGAGCAGGCGGCGAAACATAACGAACAATACAAAAATGCGGAGGAACAAAACGATGCAGTTAAGTAAAACATGTGAAGGTATTCAAAGCTCGGTAACGCTGGCTATCGACGCAAAAGCCAAGGCGATGCGTGCCGAAGGCAAGGATGTGGTGAGCTTTGGCGCAGGGGAACCCGATTTTGCGACGCCGGCCTATATCGTGGATGCGGCGATTGCCGCCCTGAGGGACGGCCAGACAAAATATACAGCCGCCGCGGGAATGCCGCAGCTGCGCCAGGCTATTTGTGCGTTTACAAAGAAGAATATCGGGGTGGAGTATACCTTTGATCAGGTAGTAGTCAGCAACGGCGCCAAGCAGGCGCTGTTCAACGCACTGCAGGCGGTATGCAATCCGGGAGATGAGGTGCTTTTGTTTGCCCCGTATTGGGTCAGCTATCCGGAGCTGATTAAAATGGCCGGCGCCAAACCGGTGTTTGTACCGACGGTTGAAGAAGAAGGCTTTGCCATCGATTTTACCGCGCTGGAAAATGCGGTGACAGAGCATACCAAGGCAATTATTTTAAACAGTCCCTCGAATCCTTCGGGTGCGGTGCTTTCGGAAAAAGAAGTGCGCACGATCGCCGCGCTGGCAATCAAAAAAGATTTTATCATTATTTCCGATGAGATCTATGACGCGCTGGTCTACGACGGTGCGAAGCATTTTTCTCCTGCGAGCATTCCGGAGGCAAGGGATCGGGTGATCCTTATCAACGGTATGTCCAAGGCCTATGCGATGACTGGCTGGCGCATGGGATATTCCATCAGCAATCCAACAATCGCTAAAATGATCGGCAGCTATCAGAGCCATGCCACGGGCAATCCCAATACCGTAGCACAGTATTCCACCCTTGCGGCTATTACCAGCGAGAACCCGGAATTCAGCGCTATGCTGGAGGAATTCCGCCGGCGCAGAAATTATATGGTAGAAACGGTGAACGCCATAGAAGGTCTGCACGCACAGATGCCCGCGGGCGCATTTTACGTCATGGTCTGCATCAAGGATATAATCGGCAGGGAATATAACGGCAAAAAAATCAGCGGATCCATGGACTTTGCCGAATATCTGCTGGATGCGCAGATGACGGCGGTAGTTCCGGGGCTGCCCTTCGGTGCCGACGGATATATCCGCCTTTCCTATGCGACAAGCATGGAGACGATCCAAAAGGGCCTGAAAAGAATTCGTGATTTTGTGAAAGGATTAAAGTGATGTTAAAGTTAGATAAGCATACCAATCATTTGACCGAAAATATTTATCACTATACCCTGCAGGATGTGCCGGAACCCGAGCTGTACCGCGCCCTGTATGATTATAAATCGATTCCCAAGGTGGCCTTTAACGAGCGCCATGTGCCGATGATTACCCCCAGCGAGCTGTGGATTACCGATACCACGTTCCGCGACGGGCAGCAGTCTACCTCGCCGTTTACGGCGGAACAGATTGTAGAAATCTATAAAATGCTCAGCCGCCTCAGCGGTGAGAACGGTATTATCCGCCAGAGCGAGTTCTTCCTTTACAGCGAAAAAGACCGGGCCGCTGTGGAAAAGTGCCAGGATTTAGGGCTGCGGTTTCCGGAGGTGACCAGCTGGATCCGGGCCAACCCCAAGGACTTTGAACTGGTAAAGGCTATGGGGCTCAGGGAAACGGGCATTTTGGTCAGCTGTTCGGACTACCATATCTTTAAAAAAATGAATCTGACCCGCTCGGGTGCGCTGGAGAAGTATCTTTCTATTGTCAAGGCGGCCTTGGAGCAGGGCATTGTTCCCCGGTGTCATTTTGAGGATATTACCCGGGCGGATTTCTATGGTTTTGTGGTGCCTTTTGCCACGGAGCTGATGAAGCTGAGTCAGGAGAGCGGCATTCCCATAAAAATCCGCGCCTGCGATACGATGGGCTTTGGCGTGTCCTATCCCGGCGCGTCGATTCCCCGCAGCGTGCAGGGGATCATTTACGGCCTGAACCATTACGCAGGCGTGCCCAGCGCTCAGCTGGAATGGCACGGGCATAACGATTTTTACAAGGTAGTCAGCAATGCGGCTACGGCCTGGCTTTACGGCTGCAGCAGCGTGAACTGCTCCCTTTTGGGAATCGGCGAGCGAACGGGCAACTGCCCCTTAGAGGCCATGGCTATTGAGTATGCTTCCCTGCGGGGAACTACCGACGGCATGGACCTTTCGGTGATTACCGAAATCGCACAGTTTTTTGAAAATGAGCTGGGCTATGAAATTCCGGCCAATACGCCGTTTGTGGGCCGCAACTTCAACGCTACGCGGGCGGGAATCCATGCTGACGGCATGCTTAAGGATGAGGAGATTTATAACATCTTTGATACCAAGGAAATCTTAAACCGTCCGGCGATGGTAATCGTTGATGCGCATTCGGGTCTGGCGGGGATTGCCTATTGGGTGAACGGCTATTATCACTTAAGCGGTGAAATAGCGGTGGATAAGCGCGATGATATTGTGATAAAGATGAAAGAGCTGGTCGATAAAGAATATGCCGCCGGACGCAATACCGCCATGGGCGATGTGGAGCTGGACGGCATGCTGAAAGCGCTGGACAAGGATATCCATGCCGCATTTGAGCATCACTATTTGGCGGCAAAGTTATTGAAAAAATAGTTTTTGATAAATTTTATCAAAAATCTATGGAAATTTCACCCGGAATGGTTTATAATACAGGTATAACATTGAAGGAGGTTTTTCTATGATCAAAATCATTTACGGAAAAAAAGGAGCAGGCAAAACGAAAAAGATTATCGAAAGCGCAAATATCGCTTCGGAAACCTGCAAGGGCAATGTAGCCTTCCTCTTTAACAGCAAACGGTATATCTGCGACCTGAAGCATCAGGTTCGCTTTATTGATACCAATGAATACGGCGTAAAGGGCGCGTATTTGTTTTTAGGCTTTATCAGCGGTCTGATCGCTTCTAACTTTGACCTGGAAAAAATTTATGTGGATGGTTTTTTAAAGCATATGGATCGGCCTATTGAGGAACTGGAGGATCTGTTCATTCGCCTGAAACCTCTTTGTGAAATGCACCGGGTGGAGCTCATTCTTTCGGTAAGCGCCGATAAGGATGAAATCCCGGCGTTTATGCAGGAATTTTTAGCAGATTAAGGTAGCGTTATGAAATATACTTCCACCAGGGATTCGTCCCTTTCGTATTCGGCGGCGAAATGCTTTGTTCAGGGGATTTCCGCCGAGGGCGGACTGTTTGTTCCCCAAAATTTTCCCTCAATGACCCTGCAGGACATTTCCGCTATGGCGGAAATGTCCTATTCGCAAAGGGCGTATGCCGTGCTCTCGCGTTTTTTGACGGATTTTTCCCCCGATGAGCTGGAGGACTGTATCCGCGGCGCTTACGGTAAAAAGTTTGACCGTCCCGATATTGCGCCGCTGCATGAGCTGGATGCGCGTACGGCCGTGCTGGAACTGTTTCACGGGCCTACTCTTGCTTTTAAAGATGTGGCGCTGCAGATTTTGCCGCGCTTTTTAAAATACGCAAAGGCCAAGGAGGGAGAACCGTGCGATATTCTGATTCTTGTGGCTACCTCCGGCGATACGGGCAAAGCCGCGCTTGAAGGCTTTTGCGATGTGGACGGCATGCGCATCGCGGTGTTTTTCCCGAATGAGGGCGTCAGCCGTATGCAGCAGCTGCAAATGACCACCCAAGAGGGCGGCAATGTATTCGTATGCGCCGTCAACGGTAATTTTGACGATGCGCAGACCGGTGTAAAAAGAATTTTTGCCGACGCGCAGGTAAAGGAGAAGCTTTTGCAAAACGGGGTAAAGCTTTCCAGCGCCAATTCCATCAACTGGGGCCGGCTTGTGCCGCAGATCGTCTATTACTTCAGCGCCTATGCCGATTGGCTGAAGCAGGGGCGCATCCAGGCAGGCGAAAAAATCAATTTTGTGGTTCCCACCGGAAATTTCGGGGATATTTTGGCGGGCTATTATGCCATGCGTATGGGCCTGCCGGTGCATAAGCTGGTTTGTGCCTCCAATAAAAACAATGTGCTTACCGAGTTCTTTGCAGGCGGCACCTATAACGCCAACCGTACGTTTTATAAAACTATGTCGCCTTCTATGGATATTTTGATTTCCAGCAATTTGGAACGGCTTTTGTTTGAGTTGTCCGGCCGGGACGATGCGGCTGTAAGCGCGATGATGGCGCAGCTGAAGCAGAAGGGAGAATATTCTGTTTCTGCGCAAATGCAGGAGGCGTTAAAGCAAAGCTTCGCCGCCGGCTGCGCCGATGAGGAGGAAACACAGGCGGCGATTGCACGGCTATGGAAAGAGAAAAACTACTGTATAGATACCCATACGGCTGTGGCGGTGAGTGTATATGAAAAATATAAGGAAGCCTCCGGCGACGGTACGCCTACGGTTATCCTTTCCACGGCAAGCCCGTATAAGTTCCCCCGCGCGGTGCTTACCGCCATTTCCGGCAGTGCTCCGGAGGATGAGTTTGCGGCGGCCGCTGTTTTAGAAGCAATGGGCGTTCCGATGCCTGCCCAGATTGCCGGGTTAAAGGAAAAACCGGTGCTGCACCGCGGCGTTTGCGAGAAAGACGCGATGGCGCAGGAAATTTTTAAAATAGGAGACAAAAGATGACGGACGATAAAAAGGTGATTTTTTCGGGTATACAGCCTTCGGGATGTGTGACCATCGGCAATTATTTAGGCGCGCTGCGTTCCTGGAAGCAGCTGCAGGAGGAATATCACTGCTATTACTGCGTGGTGGATTTGCATGCGATTACGGTTCGGCAGGAGCCTGCGGAGCTGAGAAGGCGCTGTATTGAACTGTATGCCGAGTATATTGCCTGCGGCCTTGACCCGGAAAAGAATGTGATGTTTTTTCAATCGCATGTGCCGGCACACAGCGAGCTTTCCTGGCTGCTGACCTGCAATTCCTATATGGGCGAAATGAGCCGGATGACGCAGTTTAAGGAAAAGAGCAAAAAAGCCGGAGCCAATGTCGGGCTTGGGCTGTTGTGCTATCCGGTATTGATGGCGGCGGATATTCTGTTATATAATGCGGATTTAGTTCCGGTGGGCGAAGATCAAAAGCAGCATCTGGAGCTGGCAAGAGATCTTGCGATTCGCTTCAACAGCGCCTACAGTGATACGTTCACCGTGCCGGAAGGGTATATTCCCAAAAACGGCGCACGGATTATGAGCCTTACGGATCCGACCAGTAAGATGAGCAAAAGTGCGGAAAATCCCAATGCCTTTGTTTCTATTTTGGATACGCCGGATGTGGTGATGAAAAAATTTGCCCGCGCCGTAACGGATTCTGACAGTACGATTCTCCATGACGCGGCCAATAAACCCGGCGTAACGAACCTGATCGAGATCTATGCGGCTTGTACAGGCGAAGAGATTCCGGCCATTGAGGAAACTTTTGCCGGGAAAGGCTACGGTGATTTTAAAAAAGCCGTAGGCGAGGCCGTAGTGGAAACCTTACGGCCGATTCAGGAGAATTTTAAGCGGATTATGGAAGATAAGGCCTATATAGAAAAATGCTATACCGAGGGCGCGCGTCAGGCCGCTTTTGCGGCAAATAAAACGTTGGCCAAGGTGCAGCGTAAAATGGGTCTTGCCCCGAAAAAATTGTAAAAAATCAGCCACAGCTGTTTTTGCTGTGGCTGATTTTGTACTGCTGCTTTTTGATGGGCTTGTTTTTGCAAAGGGATAATAGGCAAAATCGCCTGCAAACGTTGGAGGGAACAGCAGGGAAAACTGGAAAGAATTCCATTAGGGCCCGTTGCAGGAATGAAGATCTGCTGAAACGAGCGTTCTTCTGCCGGCGGAAGTTGAGGGGAATTTTTTATTAAGATGTATTGTAAAAATAGAGGCTGTAAAAACCTTTCGCTTCAAGGGAAGTGGGCTATGAAAGATTAAACCGCGCCAAGCCTGCCCTTAAAGCAGAAGGTGTCAAAACGCAAGTTTTGACGGAGGGAGTGCGGCAGCCAAATTATGCGGCGCAGTTTATTTTCCTGCTTTCCCCGGTGTCCTTTCTCAGGTGTTACCGATAGGTTTGACGTTGCGCGATTCTCTCCCTCAGTCTCGCTTATGCTCGACGGCTCCTCATCAGAAGGCGCCAAAAAAGATGCGGTATTATCTGCGGAAATAGAGTATAAAGCTGCGTTCTATTGATACTCCGAAACAGATCGCAAGAGCAACAAGCCTTCCCTTGAAGCAGAAGGTGTCAAAACGCAAGTTTTGACGGAGGGAGAGAAAGAGCAAAAATTAAATTGATGCTGAATTTCCGCGGCTTCCTCATTTTGCGGCTATTTGCCGGCATTTCTTGTTAAAGGACGCCGGGCAAGCGAATATATTTATGCATGGCCGTTTTTTTTGCAAGAAAGGCAGGGGAGCTTCTGTTTTATGGCATCCTGGGCATCCCTGCGGCTATTTTTTATGATAAGGAGTTTTGAGCGATGAATAAAAAATGGGTGAGTCTTTTTTTAAGCGTTCTTGTATGCACCGGCTGTTCTGCGGCGCCGCCGGCTTCCTCTGATGATGCGCCGGCCTTTGATGTAACCGCGCCCTTTTCGCAAAGTGAAGAGCTGGTTCTGCCGGCCCTTTACGGCGAGGGTATGGTCTTGCAGCGGGAACGCGTAAAAATCACGGGAAAATTAACGCAGAATACCGATATTGCGGTCATTTTGGATGAAAAGGTGTACTGGGGACGCTCTGAAAACGGAAGCTTTTGCATTGCGATTCCCGATGCTGTTCCCGGCGGACCGTACAGCCTGACGGTACGGACCCGGGATTTTGGAAAACGGTTTGAACAGGTCTATATAGGGGATGTATTCCTGCTGGGCGGTCAGTCGAATATGAGTATGACGCTGGGCAGCTGCGATAAAACGCTTCCGGTAAAATACATCAACGAGGAGATTCTCTTTTATACCGTCGGCAAGCAGTTTGCCGATGCGCCGCAAACGACGGTTTCGGGAGCCTGGAAAAAAGGCAATGCTGCGGCCAATATGGATTTTTCAGCCATCGGCGTAATCTTTGCTGATGCCATGCAAAGGAGGGAAAACGTTCCCGTAGGGGCAGTTTGTGCTTCCCTGGGCGGAACGATGACCAGTACTTGGCTGCCGGAACAGGAGGCTGGAGAGATCGAGGATATTCCCTATATCAACCCTGAAAAATATGCTAATACCAGTGAACCGAGTAAATGCTATAACGGCATGATTGCACCGCTGACGGATTACGGATTTAAGGGGGTGCTTTGGTATCAGGGAGAAAATCAATCAGAAAAGCATCAGGAACTGCTCACGGGCGTTATCAACGGCTGGCGGCGGGCTTTTGACGATGCTTCCCTGCCGTTTTTGATTTTTGAACTGCCCGGATATGAGGTAAAAGAGGATCCCACCCGTTGGGCACGGGTGCGGCAGGCACAGCAGCAAACAGCAGAAGCACTTGAAAATGTATGGCTTTGCTGTACCATTGATACCGGCGATCAAACAGATCTTCATCCTTTGGATAAGGAAACGGTAGCTCTGCGCTGCACGCTTGTGGGCCGGAATGCTTTTTATGGGGAAAGCCTTTACACCGGGCCTGTGATTACCGATTGCACAAGAGAGAACGACACGATAGTTTTAAGCGTTGCTACCGAAGGCGGACTG